>NZ_JAUBQR010000346.1:0-4156 GCF_036701385.1 Microcoleus sp. Pol12B4
TATTTGTCGATATTGAAAGGCGATTGGACGCTGAGAATTGAGCAGGCTGTGAACGTGCCGCTGACGATGGGCGGGCGAGCACCGTTTATGATTGCTAATGCTTTAGCAGCTTGTTTGGCGGCTTTTGCCCAAGGATTGAAAATAGAAGATATTCGCGCTGCTTTGTCAAGCTTCCAAGCATCCGTCGGTCAAACTCCCGGAAGGATGAATTTGTTTAATTTGGGCAGCTATCACGCTTTACTCGACTACGCCCACAACCCCCACAGCTACAAAGCTTTGGGCAGTTTCGTGCTGAATTGGCCGGGACTGCGGATCGGGGTAGTCGGCGCGCCCGGAGACCGGCGAGATGAAGATTTTGTCACGCTGGGCAAACTTTCGGCCGAGATGTTCGATCGTATTATTGTCAAAGAAGATATTGACAGGCGCGGGCGAGAACCCGGTGTTGTGGCAAAGTTAATTTGCCAGGGAATTGCCGAGGCGATTTCTGCCGGAACCGCAAAGAAATCTCAAGTTGAATACGAGTTGATTCTCGACGAAACAACGGCCGTTAACAAGGCTTTAGATGAGGCGCCAGCCGGCAGTTTGGTAGTGATTTTACCTGAAAGTGTCAACAAAGCTTTGAGTTTAATTGAAGCCCGGAAACCGATTAAGGAATCTGTGGAAGTTCAAAATGGTTTAGATCGATCAAAGTCACAGGAAAGTTTAAAACCGACTGTGGTGAATCAAGGCTAAACTCTTAAGTCTCATTTAATTAATAGGTTGGGTTGAACTTTTAGGACACCCAACCTTTTTGTTGTGAAATTGATTGAGTCTACCAACGTAGTCTTGGAACGCGAACATCCCGCTCGCACTGCTGTATAATTCTGTAGCAATTAGCAAAATTCAGTTTATCTCGAAATTTGTGATGGAGGCTGACTTTGTGGAGATTGAACTTTTGGATCTAGCTGAGTTTGAAACCATGCACCTAAAAAAGCACCAATCACCAAGGAGATTGACCAAGACGCGAATGATACGGTTCGCCTTATGGTTTTACCCTTTTCATTTTGTGTATTCAACTCTTTTCTAAGAGTTTCTTCCATCTCCATTTTAAATGCAGAGAATACCTGTTGATTTGTTTGAGCAAGAACAGCATATCTTTCTGCTATTAGTTTTTTCTGATCGATCTCCTTTCCTAAAAAATCAAGTTGGTTAGCTTGCCTTTCAAGATCACCCTGCAAGCTTGAAATTATTTTGCTAGCTTCCGTGATGTGCATCCTAGCTAAAGTTATACGTTCTTCCGCTTCAGCCTCATTTTCCGCTGTGGGAAAGAGGTCAGCAAAATACTGGCCTACTACATGGTTACTAATATTTTTAATTTGCTTTTCTGTAAGTAATTTACCCGTAATGAGCTTAATAACTTCAGAACCAACGATATTAATGAGTTGATGTAACATCTGACATTAACCAAATGAATAATACTGACAGGCAATCTCTAAACTACTGTCCCCACCCCAAATAGCGGTACAAAACTTAGTTGATCCGCAATCGTCAGCTTTTCAGCTCACTGAATAAATCATTCGCTTGTCGGCTGCAACGATAGTTAGATATGTAGCATCTACCGGGTTGTAGCACATAGTACAAGTGTACTGGCACTATCAATCTAACCTGAAGTTAAGCAAATGCGAATATTTTACCACGGTAGACCAGAGATATTCAAACAGTCCGGCGCAATAACAAGTTGGGATGTTTGTCTGGTGTAAGAAGACCACTTCTGCGGCGGTAGTGAAATCCTTAAGTTTGTCAATTCAATAGTTCGGACAGTTTTTTAACGGCCCTGTAAGCCGATCGCGAGGAAGCCCTGCCATTTTTAACGCATTTTTTGAAACTTAACACTCTTACTCAAACGAAAGAAAAATAGTCCACCATATAGCTAGTCGGGGTTCCGGACACTCGATCAAATCTACAACTGTCCTAAGTATTCTCAATTAAGCTTGACTATAATTTACTTTACCTTTTAACTACGGTCCACTGAGTCACAGGTGCAAGCGGTTTCCAACCCTGAAAAGAACCGATCGCCCCTACTCGCTGAATCCCAATTCTAATTAGTTCCCCGCCATAACGATCGTGCCATTGCAAAACTTTAAACTCGCTCTCAACTGTCACCGCATTAACAACTAATCGGCCGCCTTCACCTAAAGCATTCCAGCAAGTTTCCAGCACAGATTCTGCGGTGACACCGCCACCGATGAAAATAGCATTCGGTTGAGGCAAATTTGTCAGGGCTTCCGGCGCTTCTCCCGCGATAATTTGGAGTTCGGGAACGCCGAAAGTCGAGGCATTTTCAGCGATGTATTGCAATCGAGTCGGATCGCGTTCGATCGCGATCGCCCTGCACAGAGGATGACTCCGCATCCATTCGATCGCGATCGAGCCGCAGCCCGCCCCCACATCCCAAAGCAACTCTCCGGGAATCGGAGCTAACGTTGACAGAGTAACGGCTCTAACCTCTCGCTTGGTAAGTTGTCCGTCGTGGCGATAAGCAGCATCCGGCAAACCCGAGGTACGGGGGACAATCACAGTTTCGCGATCGGCTGCAACTGCGATCGCGATCGTGTTCAAATCCGCCAAATCCGATTCATTCCAGGCTGCTGCTACCCCCTGGATCCGCCGTTCCGATTCCGATCCCATCCGCTCGAACACGGTCATCAAACTGCTGCCAAACCCCCGCTGTGTTAACATTGCCGCCATAAGACCAGGGGTGTGCCTGTCAGCACTCAACACCAGCAGGCGCGCGCCGGGGGACAAAGCAAGGGCGATCGATGCGATCGGGCGATTTGTCAAACTGAAAGTCTCAACTTGCGCCAGCGGCCAACCCAAACGGGCGCAAGCAAGGCTAAAAGCCGATACAGCCGGAATCACAGTCATTTCCGAAATGGGAATATGGCGGGACAGTGTTACCCCAATTCCGTGACACATCGGATCGCCGCTTGCTAGCACGCACACAGACTGTCCCCGGCGACGGAGGATGTCGTCAACAGTTGCTTGCAAAGGCGATGTCCAAACCAATTTTTCGCGGGTGTCGTCGGTTGGTAGCATTGCTAGGTGACGGGCGCCACCAACAACGATTTGAGATCGAGAGAGGAGGGTAGAGGCGATTGGGCCGAGTCCCGAAAGTCCATCTTCGCCAATCCCCACCACCGAAAGCCATTTGTGCATTGCGCCCTTACTGCTAATTACTACTTATTGATTCTAAAGAATAATATCGGATTTCCATTCATAATTCTTTCTTCTACTTGTTTCATTCCGAGTCTTTCTGCGACTTTTTGCGACTCAATGTTTGGGCGGTCCCAACTTGCGACAAGATAGTTAAAGCCAAGTTCATCAAAACAATACTCTATTATTTTGGTTGCAGCTTCAGTAGCGTAGCCTTTTTTAGTTGCTGTTGGCAGCAATGCGTAAACTAACTGGGGCTGTTCTTCTTCAAAAAAATACCACAAACCAACAAATCCAATAGTTTCTCTATCGCTCTTAGTTTCGATAAACCACATACCGAATTGCTTTTGGGCAAACAGCTTTTTGTTTTCGGCAAGCATTTCTTCAACCTTTTGTAGCGACCAGATTTCGCCGTCGCACAGATATCTCCTCACATAGGCATCGATAAAAATTCTATGAAGCGTGTTGAGGTCGCTCTCCACAATCGGTTTCAAAACTAATCTCTCTGTTTCAAATATCACGGGGATTATTTATGTTGGATTAAAGGGCGATCGCACCTATCAATATTAGTCCAGGACGCACGGGTGGTCAGAAACCGGGTTTTTTATGAAAAGAGGGGTTGCAGCCCGTAGATTCGGTAAAAAAGTTGGTTTCTTTGATAGGAGTGGAATCGCGAACTGTTTATTTTTGTAGTTGCGGTGTCTTCGCCGACGGGTCCATGCGTCCATGACTGTCTGAAAAATATTTTTCCCCAAACAAAAAGCGCCCCTATTTCTAGGAGCGCTTTTTGTTTATCTAAAGCTAAAAATTAGCCATTGATAGAAGGAGCAACCAAAGCTACGGGAGTTGTTTCACCAGCAGCCAAGTCAAGCGGGAAGTTGTGAGCGTTGCGCTCGTGCATGACTTCCATACCCAAGTTAGCGCGGTTGATCACATCAGCCCAAGTATTGATGACACGACCTTG
>NZ_JAUBQR010000347.1:0-4152 GCF_036701385.1 Microcoleus sp. Pol12B4
ATAAAAGACATATTGCCAGCCGTAATTCTCAGTCAGCCACCCTCCCAATGTCGGCCCGATGGATGGTGCAAAAGTAGCTGTCATTGCAAACATCGCCATGCCGATTGGCTGCTTTTTGGGAGGCAAATTCGTCAGCAAAAATGTAAAAGACATCGGAATTAAAATGCCGCCAGACAACCCCTGCAAAGCCCGAAATACAATCATTGAATTCAAATTCCACGCCCAAGCGCAGCACATGGAAAAGAATACAAAGAAAGCGGCATTTACCAAGATGTAGCGACGGACAGAAAACACCTGCGACAGCCAACCCGTAATCGGAATTACTACAATTTCTGCGACTAGATAGGCGGTGGAAATCCAAGAACCTTCTTCTAAGGTTGCGCCTAAAGCTGCTTGAATATCTCTGAGTGATGCGTTGGTGATTTGGATGTCCAAAACTGCCATGAAAGCGCCGAGAATTGTTCCCATGACGCCGATCCAGGTTTTTAAGGGAACTCGATCGTCGCTCTGCTGTGGAATTGCACTTGTATTTGCCATTGTTTTAACCTCTGGTTGCGTAATTAATTTGGATCTTTTAACCGCAGAGGGCGCAGAGGGCGCAGAGAAAGAGAAGATAAGAGGGAAAAAGAGAAGTTTACAAATTGTTGAGGATTACTAGAGATACAGTCAGCTATTAGCTAGCTTTGGAAATCTTGTTTAAGGTTGGCATTTGTGCTTTTACACTAAATCCCTAGTGCGGAATTAAACCCATTTTTTGATAAAGTGGCCGGACTAAGTTTTTTAAAGCTGGCAACTGTTTGGTAAAAACTATGGAGCCTAAAACACAAATTATACCTCCAATGATGACTGTATTGGGAGCGCCGATATAATTTGCCAATCCCCCGGCAACTAAATTCCCAAAAGGTGTCACTCCAAAAAATGCCATCGTGTATATGCTCATTACTCTTCCGCGTTTGTCGTCTTCCACAATTGTTTGCAAAAATGTGTTTCCTCCTGCAAATTGGATAATGAAACCAAACCCCACGAACAACATCATGATTAATGACAGCCACAAAACGCGGGACAAACCAAAACCTATCAGTCCGAATCCCATAATTGCCGGTGAAATCGCAATCCATTTGCCGAGGCCAACTATACTTTTGCGCGAAATCAAATAAATCGCTCCCGTAAAGGCTCCGACTCCCGAAGCAGCCATCAAAAAGCCCAGAGTTTGGGCGTCGCCGTGCAGTAGTTTGGTGGCAAAAATTGGGACTAAAACTGTGTGCGACATTCCGGCCAAACTGACTAATGCTAATAGCAGTAAAATGGCTCGAATCGGGGGAAACCCGAAGGCATAAACGAATCCTTCTTTTAATCTTTGTAAGGGTTTGGTATTAGTTGCTGCAATTTTACGCGGTTTGATTTGCATCGCTAATAAGCCTGCAATTACAGCGATGTAACTGAGTCCGTCAATAAGAAAGCAATAACTTGCGCCGACTGTAGCTATCAGCAAACCTGCCATTGCTGGGCCGATTAGTCTGGCTGCGTTGAACATCGAAGCATTAATGGCGATCGCATTTGCTAAATCTTCTTTCTTTTCCACAAGTTCCGGTACAAAAGCTTGCCGTGCCGGCGCGTCAAAGGCGTTAATTGCACCTTGAAAGAAACTCAGTACCACAATCTGCCAAATGTTAACGACTCCTGTTAGCGCTAAAAATGCTAGCGCTAAGGATTGAACCATCGCTAATATTTGAGTGGCAATTAGGACTTGGTGGCGGTTCCAGCGATCGATTAAAACTCCTGCAAAAGGCAGTAAAATTAATGTGGGGATTTGACTTGTAAATCCCACCACACCGAGCATCCAAGGTGAATCGCTCAAATTGTAGACAAGCCAAACAGTAGCGACTTGCGTCATCCAATTGCCAATTAGGGAGATGCCTTGTCCTGCAAAAAACAGGCGATAATTTCTCGATCGCAGCGCTGGAGGAAGTTTTATTGTTTTGATTTTTGCTAGTAGATTCATGCTGCAAGTACGGCTAGAGCAATCCTATTTGATTGGTAAACATTTTTTAGGGGTAGCGTCCCTGTAGCCCTAATTAGCGAAGGGCAACCATCGGGGGACTGTCCCTAGACTCATTATTACGAATCATTGAGAATTGCGATATGAGTCGGAGGTTCTATTTTCACAACTCCCGAAAACCCGGATTTGAGTATTGTTAAATTTTTGCCCGCAGGAAAACGATCGCCACATTTAAATTTTTCTGTCGCGATCGCTTGACTAACGAGAAATTCCTTCCCTCACTCAATTAATGCTCAACAGCCAAGTACCGATGACTAACGAGAAATTCCTTCCCTCAATTAATGCTCAACAGCCAAGTACCGAGGTAACGCAGCAAGGGAACGTCCCCAGGGGTGCGGATGCGGACGTTGAAATGGTACATTCCGCCGGGAGATGGATTTCTGACGTTGGAGAGTACAACCTCAACATTGTTGCCGGCGGCAATTGGTTCTTTGGGATAAATTTCTATGAATCGATTTTCTTTGTCCCAGATTACTTCTTGCAATTCTATTGTTTTGTTTTTGACGCGCACTTTAATGTCTTTTTGGTCAAATTCGCCTTTGTAGTAGTCGGGATAGGATATGTTCAGTTGGGCGATCGCCAAACTTACTTTCTTGGAAGGAATTCGCAGCCGATATCTATCGCCACTCATCCCGGCTGTACCGTAATCCAAGCGATAGCTTAATTGGTTAGCGCGATCGGGGCCGCCGAAAATCGTGAATCCTGGCATGGACTGGGCTAAACTGATGGCGGGTAATCCAGCCACCAAGCAACCTGTAACCGCTAGTGCTGAAAATAATCGTCGCATAACAACTCCTCTAATTAAACTCTTGGTGAACCTTAAATATTGCTCGCCCGAAATTTGCGATCGTGCCTACAATATATCGAATGTCTCAGCAATTTGATGAGGGCGATCGCCCGCCGGCTGAGCTCACTTTTTTTTGCCTAATTTTTGCGTAATACTGATAACTGACATTCAAACTACAGAATTAGGCGACATAAAATTATATCATAATCGGTTGCCAACTTAACAATTTAGCGAATTTGAATGTATAAGATAAGTTAAAGATACGGGTCGAATTTGGGCGATCGGCTTTAGTATCAACGAGAGAAGTTTAGGGGAACGGCTGCTTCAATGTAAAGCAAGGCATCGGGCGATTAAAAATCGCACTTCAAGAAACCTGCGGAGGCAGGTTTTGTGTGTGTAGGCGCGGTTTCAACCGCCCTGGGAAGGCTTAAATAAGGAGAGTTCATGAAATTAGCGATCGCAAAAGAAATAGCAGCAGGGGAACGCCGGGTGGCTTTAGTACCTGACGCTGTAGCCCGATTAGTTAAACAGGGCGTCGAAGTTCGGGTTGAGGCCGGTGCCGGCGCACAATCCTTTTTCTCGGATATTGCTTACGAAGAAGCGGGAGCTCAGGTTGTCGCTGATACCGCTAGGCTGTGGGGCGAAGCCGATGTCGTCGTGAAAATCGGGGCCCTGCAAGAATCAGAAGTTCATCAACTCCGGGAAGGAGGCGTTTTCATCGGATTTTTGAATCCTCTGGGAGATCCAGCTTTAGTGCAGCGTTTAGCCGATCGCAAAGTAACGGCCTTCAGCATGGAAATGATCCCGCGCACCAGCCGCGCTCAAAGCATGGATGCGCTGTCATCTCAGGGTAACGTTGCCGGTTACAAAGCGGTACTGATCGCAGCGGCAGCTTTGCCAAAGTATTTTCCGATGCTGACAACGGCGGCGGGTACAATTCGCCCCGCGAAAGTATTGGTAATGGGTGTGGGCGTTGCTGGCTTGCAGGCGATCGCCACGGCGCGCCGTTTGGGTGCGGTAGTCGAAGCCTTCGACATCCGCCCAGAAACAAAAGAACAAGTGCAAAGTTTGGGCGCTAAATTCCTTGATGTTGAACTAAAGGAAGAAACCGTCGCCGCCGGAGGTTACGCTAAAGAATTATCAGAAGCCGCCAAAGAATACACCCGCCAAGTGCTCACCCAACACGTCAGCGCTTCCGATGCAGTGATTACAACCGCTCAAGTTCCCGGCAGAAAAGCACCTATTTTAGTTACTAGAGAAATGGTTTCTCAAATGAAGCCCGGATCGGTAATTGTTGACCTCGCGG
>NZ_JAUBQR010000348.1:0-4150 GCF_036701385.1 Microcoleus sp. Pol12B4
CAGAATTGTTCTTTAATTATTTATCTTGGTCTAATCCTTGGTTGGTGGCGATCGCCCTAAATACAGTTTTACTCGCGATCGCCACCATTGCTCCTAAAAAATTGCTCACTCCCGCTGGCCAATTTCACGGCTGGGTATTGGGCGTGCTCATTTGGGGCTGTTTGGGATGGCAAGGCTATGCTGTGGTGATGTTTTACTTTCTTGTCGGATCGGCAGTTACCCGCATCGGCAAAGCTCAAAAAGAAGCAGAAGGCATAGCCGAAAAGCGTTCAGGCGCCCGAGGCCCAGAAAATGTCTGGGGTTCGGCTTTAACCGCTACTCTTTGCGCTGTGGGAGTTTTGGCATTATCTATTTTAGGAGAGACAGGCAAGATGTCTGTGCCACAAGATGCTATTTCCCTGTTATTGCTGGGTTACGCAGCGAGTTTTTGTACCAAACTTTCCGATACCAGCGCCAGCGAAATCGGCAAAGCTTACGGGAAGCGGACTTTTTTGATTACTAGCTTGCAGCCTGTACCTAGGGGTACCGAAGGGGCCGTAAGTTTGGAAGGAACGATCGCAGGTATTGTCGGCTCAATTTTGATTGCGCTTTTAAGTTGGGCCGTCGGTTTAATAGACTTGAAAGGAATTGTTTTTTGTGTTATTGCAGCTTTTATTGCCACGAACATCGAGAGCGTCATTGGGGCGACAGTGCAATCAAAGTTTGAGTGGCTAACGAACGAGGTGGTAAATTTTTTTAATACACTTATAGGAGCGATCGCAGCGATCATTTTCGCGGCCACCTGGAGAGCTTTTTTAGCTTAGTTAATGCTGGACGCATTCGCGACCTAAAAAACCGGGTTTATTACGATAATTCAAGGCTTTAACGCAGTATTTTTCCAGAGAAACCCGGTTTCTGCCTCGCGAGCTATCAGCTATTAATCATTAGTCATTAGTCTCCAACAATCAACTCATGACTAATGATTAATAGTTAATCAAACTAAGCGTCGTCTTGCGGTCCAAAAACCATTTGTAAAATCATCGTCGGTTCGCCCCGCTTGTGATAGCGATCGGCCCAATTGCGAATAATTTCATCTAATTCCTCAAGGGCTTGGTCGAGGCGTTCTGGCGGAATATCCAAAGTCTCCATAATTCGCATCACATTTGGTTGTTTTTCCGCCCAATCCTTCATCAGCCGGAAATATCTAGCCGTATCCTCCACCATAGTAAATGTCCGCTCTTCCTGCTCTGCGGGAGAGTAAGTAGCGCGAGTGAGGGCATAAAACGGCATTCCCCAAGGAGAATCAATACGAGTAACTGTCCCAGAATAGATCAAGCGCCGCTTAATGTGTTCTGCTAGAGCTTCGCTCAAAGGCATTCGCCTTTCTGGAGACATATCTTCTTGCGATCGCCTGTGCAGAAACTCGATCAACTCCATAAACTGAAAAGAATTGATCAGTTGAGCGTCTGGCGGATTAGGAGGGATCTTGCTTTCGAGATATTTTTTTTCATCTACAGTCAAATTGTTTCCCGGAATGCGAGGGCGTCCCGGCATCCAACCATACTGTTCCAGCCAGACATAAGGAAACTGAATCAAATACCTAGGTTCTTGCGAACCCAACATTTTCAGCAATTTTCCCTGAGTCAGAGCTTCCCGGACTTCTTCAACAATCACCTTCACCCGTTTAGGCTCAATGTGATGCAAGTGTCCGGTCATCCGCAGGTTGTTGTCCTGCTCCATATAAGTCATATAAATGGCACACTTAGCCGCCGTTGCGGCCGCGTCTAGAAACGCCCCGTGCCTGTGCCCACTGGTTCTCATGGCGCTAAACGCCAGATATAGCATGATCTGATCCATTGCACTAGGGCTGAGGCTTTTGACCAGATCCAAAGAGTCATTTTTCATCACTATCCCCGAAATAGCCAAATTAGGAGGCATTTTTTCATCCTCCATTAAATTATTGCGAGAGCGCCGAATCAAGCATAGCCGACTGTCGCCGGAAAGCTTGCCAGCTACCCTAATATTCAGGTTAGTTAATTTCCCTGAGGTAACAGGGGCATGGGCTTAAAGGCTATCCACACCGCATAAGTGGTTCTTATTGGTGGCCAATTTAAGTAGATTGCTGCACCCTCTGCGCTGACAGTGTACCTATATATAAGTTAGTTATCGCAAGTTAATTATAGTGCAGCGGTTGAAAATTAAACCCTACCTGTGGGGGGGAGAACGTAAATAACTGTTGCGATCCCAGGAATTTGAGGCGACTCCGAGTCCCTAATTCTTGAATAGTCATGGATGCGCAAACCCGGTTCGATCAACTAAAATAAGGCTGTTGCATAATTGCGGGAAGATTTATGATGGTTTTGTGGGATGGGCTCTCGTAGACCGTCCGCTGTATTTTCACAGCAGGCGGGACACTCCCCAAGAATCGTCCTCAAATTGTGCAATGCCAAAATAAGGCTTAGAGGGCGAGGGATATCGGTTGAAAAACCCAGATGCTCAGAGGCCTGTGGTTAGTTCCTGTTGAATTGAAGCGTTTTCAATACAAAACCGCCACATACTAGAATCTATCTCTAGGTAGATGGCGGTTCCCAGTTTATATGCTAACATTTATCACACAAAAAAGAATCTCCTCAGAACTGTCCACAAAAAGTGCAGTTGTCGCTTAACCTGAAAAACTAGAATCCCAGAAAATCCGATCGAGTGCTCAAATGAACGGCCCGAAGCAACTCAGTTGTTGTAATCACTTGCGTCCAGTGCGATTAGAAATCTTGTAGCGGATGAGTGTAAACATTAGGCTCAGTAAAATTTCTGCGTCCGCTGCCCCTCTCAGGACCGCGCTCACCCTTTTGTTGAGTTTGGGCTGACAACATATATTGGGCGGTGGCAGTGGCGACAATGGGGAGTGAAGATTCAAAAGCTTGAGCGGCGCTGGCACTCAAGGTAATGCCCAACAGGCTCAGTAAAGCAATTGCAGTGTAGGTTTGCATGGGTAGTATCCGTGTCAGTGTCTATTACGTGATACGGACTTGCCCCGATCGATCAGGATAGATATCTGTGCAATTTTCGGATCTGTGCAAAAAACCTTACGTCTTCAATTCTACTGCTCCTGCCAGCAGCCAAGCACCTGCCGAATTCAGCCTGCCCCATACTGTCAGAGGCTTTTCGGTTTCGCAATTGTGTAAAAATCTGTCGGTTTCCGAGTCCAAAGTCACGAGTTGCCAAGTTTGACCGGCTAAAGATGCAGGGCTTGTCAGCGTTAGTGTCCAGTCTTGTTCGCCGAGGCGACGGAAAATGCCAGAAAATTGGCTGGGGGTATTTGCTGTTTGACTGCTTGGTTTCTCTACTGACTCCTCACATTCGCCGCTGGCGGGATATGCTTCAGGCCGATCGAGATAATAGCGCTGCCAATCGAGCCAGTCCGATCGCCCCTGTGTCAAATTAAATAAAGGAATAACTGCCGCACTCGCCTCGGAATCTTGCAGCAAAGCTTCCTGCAAAACTCTCACCGGCAACTCCCGCGGCTGACATCCAGATTCCGCGCACAAAGCCGCCGCCATTCCCGCCGCCTGTCCAATATTCATTACCGTCGGTTGCAAGCGAGTTGCACCGTTGGCGATGTGAGAGACGGAAATATTTTTTTCGCAGACTAGGAAACCGTCTGTACTCGCAGGAATTAAGGCGCTGTAAGGAATGGTAAAAGGAGTTCCCGTCCAGCGGCCGCCCCAGCGGATGGATTTTGGCTGCAGAGGAATGTCGCCACTGGGGTAGTGGTGGTCATTGGCATAGTTACCGATCGCAATTGTTTCACAAATGCCCTGATAATTTATCGGCAACTTCGCGACTCTTCCACCGGCAATAGGCAAAATATCTTGTTCTGTGACTGTACTTATTCCTCGCAAGCGGCGACTTTCTCGGTAGTAAGGATGTAAGGCAAAAGAAGGAAGAATGGAAGAATTTTGTTGATTTTCGATCGTGGAAATCGGGAAAATGTTCTGTGCTAAGCCGTAGCGGGGGCCGAGTTGCGTTTGAATGAAGCGGGCAAAACTTTGAGTGTGCCACAGACTTTCTTGCAGGAATTCTTGTCGAGATGCTTCAGATTTAATGAGTCGATCGACCCCTTCACCATAATCATTACCTCGAATCGGCCAATTAATCATCAACAATCCGCCCG
>NZ_JAUBQR010000349.1:0-4118 GCF_036701385.1 Microcoleus sp. Pol12B4
TCTGTAGCGCTGTAGGTGAAATTGGCGGTGGTAAAGTTGGCTGTCGATTGGAAAAATAATTGGTTAATGTCAGCAGGGGTCAGAATTTGACCAGCGGTGACAATCGTGCCACCAGTATCGGGATTGCCTAAAAATATCAGCCCTTCATTTGCTGGTGGGACGGTGTTAATGGTGAAGGATGCGATCGAGCCGTCGGGGTCGCTTCCTCCAAGTCCTGCGATCGCCACAGTGCTGCTGGGGGCGATTTCGAGGTTGACCGGGGCTGCTTCTGGCGGTAGGTTTGGCAATGGCTGCAGCGCCGATACAGTAGCGCTGGCGGGGCTGGTAGCGCCCTGGTTGTCTGTAGCGCTGTAGGTGAAATTGGCGGTGGTAAAGTTGGCTGTCGATTGGAAAAATAATTGGTTAATGTCAGCAGGTGTCAGAATTTGACCGGCGGTGACAATCGTGCCGCCCGTATCGGGATTGCCTAAAAATATCAGCCCTTCACTTGCTGGTGGGACGGTGTTAATGGTGAAGGATGCGATCGAGCCGTCGGGGTCGCTTCCTCCGAGTCCTGCGATCGGCACAGTGCTGCTGGGGGTAATCTCGACGTTGACGTTGTTAGCTATCGGCGGTTGGTTGGCGGGAGTCGGAGTCGGTGCGGGAGTCGGAGTCGGAGTCGGGGGTGAGGCGATGCTGGTGGTAACAGTTGCGCCGGGATCGCTGCCGTTATTGTTGGCGGGATTCGGGTCATTCGTGTTTGAGGTACTTCTTGCCGTGTTGCTGACAGTGCCTGTCGCCGGCACTGGGAATCTGACAGTCCGGCTGACGGTCACGCCGTCAGCTAAGCTGGCAATGGGCGGAAAGCTGACAATGCCTGTGGCTGGGTCGTAAATACCGCCGCTGGACGCTGTAACGCCCGTTAAACCGGGAACGATGCTATCTGTAACGGTGATGTTGGTGGCGGTAGTGGGCCCTCTGTTTTCGGTGAGAATTGTGTAGGTGACATTTGACCCAGGGGTGGCCGTAGCGGGTCCGGTTTTGACCGTCACTACATCAGCGCTATCGGTGATGGTAGTGGTGATTCGCGCTTGGGGGCTGCTACCGTTGTTGTTGTCAGGATTGGGGTCTGGGCTCGTTGATGTGCTGCTAGCAGTGTTGGCGACGGTACCGCCAGTGGCGGGAACTGCGAAACTGACGGTTCTGTTGGTGCTGGCTGCGCTAGCTAGGGATGGGATCGCCGTCCAAGTCACAATACCTGTAGTTTCGTTGTAAGTTCCGCCGTCGGAAACGCTGACTCCTGTTAAACCCGGAACAATGCTGTCGGCGATCGCCACATTGGTTGCCGCACTCGGCCCACTGTTGGCTGCCGTAATTGTGTAGGTGACAGTCGAGCCGGCTGCTGCAGTAGCGGGTCCGGTTTTGACCGTCACTACATCAGCCCTATCGTTCGTAATAGTGGTCGTGACTCGCGCCTCCGGGCTGCTGCCGCTGTTGTTACCGGGTACGGGATCGATCGTACTGCTGCTGCTGAATACACTGTTGGTAATAGAGCCAAGTGTAGTTGGGGTCGTAACAGTTACGGTGCGCGTGGTGGTAGTCCCAACAGGTAAATTCGGAATAGTGGGCCAGGTTACCAGTCTCGTTGTCGCGTTGAAAGTGCCGTCGCCCTCGGCACTAGCAAATACTGCCCCTACGGGCAATTGATCTTCAATCACCACGTTTTCGGCGTCGTTCGGGCCGTTATTTACTGTCGTAATTGTGTAAGTAATGCTGCTACCCGGTGCCGCTGCGGCCGGGCCTGTTTTCCTTGAGGCAACATCTGCCGTAGTCAGCGGCACGTCTATAGTTTGGATAGATAAAGTGCGAACGTCGTGAATATTTGTTGCGTCTCCCGTTGAACCAGCAAAACCAAATTTGAATGTTGCCGGTATTTGCTCGTCGTTTATCTCCTCTAAATTGGCAATGTCGATAATAGTCTCGCCCTGATCTGTAAACGAACCATTATTGTTGAGATCAAAGTTAACTGTGAGACGGTTTGGCGTTGCAGAATTGGGTGGTTGCAAAATAATTTGAACTCTTCTTCTGGCTGCTTCGCGACTGGTAGTAAGTGCGTTGATCGGCCCGTTTGGAGGCAGAGGATTTACGGTATCTGGAATATTATCTACTCCCTGTGGCACAAAAGTAGAAGTTAAAAACTTATATTGCGTAGCTTCGCTACCTCGAAGCGTTACCGAATCTGCTCTACGCCCCCCCGGAATTCCGCCTACACGCCCTTGAGTTGTAGTTGAAAAATTTCCGAATTCATCCAATCCAATTCCTAAATAACCTCCCAGTAAACCGGGCTGATTTGTATCTGTATTTTGGGCGTAGCCGAGAGACCCTCCATAGCCTCCAGCTACTGTTGGCGTCACCGTACCGTCAATTAAAAAGAAACTTATGCCATCACCTGTCCGCCCTGCTAAATTCGGACGCGCAGTGCCGTTGTAGACAAATAAATCGAAGACAATGTTAAGACCGCTGTTGACTGGAACCTGACTGTTATAGATAACAAAAGTAGATTGGTCAAAAGTTCTTGAAGTTAATCTCAACGCCCCGCTGCCGACCGGATCTATGTTCAAACCCGGAAAACTCTCCGTTCCGGTTCCTGCTGTTAAAGCTGGAGCGTCTGACGTGCCAGTAACCCCAGAGATCCAAGGCCCGATTAGACGTGCGTCTTGAAAACTTTCGTCCACTAAATTAATGAGGACAGCGCTGTAAGTTTTCTGGGTTTTTATTTCAAAGGCTATTGCGGTTTTTACTTGTCCTGCTCTAACATTTAATTGCCAGTTTCCTCCTAATTTAGCACTGCCAATTAGATTGTTAGAAGCAGCTATATTTGCGCCTGTTAATTCTCTCAACTTCCGCACGAAAGCAATCCCGGATTGTCCAGACCCAACCTTACACGCTAATAATAAAATATCAGCTTTTTTCCTGAAGGCCTTGCGCCACTGTTGCAAATGCCGATCGTACTTTTGCAAATTTTCATCCTTCAGTAAAGTTGACCCCAGTTGCACCGAAGCTTCATTGCCGTGAGCAACTATTTGAAGGCTGGCAATTAAGCTGCGTTTAGCTAGAATCTCGGTAATTTGTTCTACTCCGTCTAGGGTTCGATCGAGGACAATTATTTCTGTCCCTGGTTTTACTCCGCTGGTAAGATGCTGATAATTCTCTACCCTTGGGTCGATGCAAACTAAATGTTTTTTATGTTTAGTCTTGACGCCGTAACTCTCTTTTGCTAAACAGGAAACATCGATCGCCACATCACCGACTAAGGGCGCCCCAATCAAAGAAGCTTTTATGCACTCTGTGTCGCGGCGATCGCAACTTGATTGGTGAATTGGCGAAGAGTAGTTGCACCCTAAATTTTTCATGAGTTACATAGCTCCTTGACTTGTAAAATGTCCATCTTTAGTGGTAGATATTCTTGTTAATTGCTAATAAGAAATTGTTAATTGCTAATTTCTTGGCTTCGCATAGGTAACAAGTTCTATTTACTGCGATTTTTTTTTGATCGACATCTTCCCAAAGTAGCAGTTCGCTATATTTACCTGCAAAATCAGGCATTTCTTTAGCCAAACCTGAGTTAGCGCTAAACTATTTTCACCTGAGAAAAAACGGACACCCTGTACGAAAATATGCTGTATAATGCGATATTTGCTGCCCAAAAATAGTTGCTAATTGTTCGTTTTTGTATTAATTAGTTCTAATATAGTTTTTCTGACTCTTAGTAGGAGGGAACTCATTATCAAAAATCATTTAATGATATTCAATGAGCCAAATATAAGAGAATCTCTATTCCCTCAAACAAAGGTAGTAAATTTTGTATTCACACACTCAGTTTTTTTGCTTTAGTCGCGTTTTAATTACTAATAACCAATTTTAGACTGCTCGATAATTTAAAAAAATAAATAATTCATGGGCTTAATTTGGGCTTTTTTGGAAAATAAAAAACCCGGTTTATGTAACAAACCGAGTTGGGATAATCTCGAAAAAATTTAGCGAATAAAATGCGCTTTTATTTTAAGTAGAAAGAGTGAGAAAATCGAGAAAAGTCAGAGAATTATCAGCACCAAAAACCTGAGCCAAAACCTCGCCAG
>NZ_JAUBQR010000022.1:0-47496 GCF_036701385.1 Microcoleus sp. Pol12B4
GTTAATTTTCTTGTGCAACTGGCCCGAAAGCCGGTTCTTGAGAATAGTGCAAGATGTGAGGAGCATCTGAGTTTTACTTTTACAGGAGAGCAAGCGGGACGCCTACTATATGTATATATGTAGCGGGCGTCCCGCTTGCTCTCCTAAAAAACGCTTTTTTTTATTCTGATTGAGATGTTCTCTAAAGCTGACCTACAGATAGATGTCCTGGTTCAATCTTCTTGGACTGGGACAGGCTGGTATCTTGATTCGGATACCAAGGGTTCGAGTGTTTTGCCCTTGATGTTTTCGGGAGTTACTGCAATGGAGTTGTTGGGGTTGACGATGCCGCCAGAGATGATGACTTTAAAGGCATCTTCGATCGACATTGACAAATTGACTAAATCTGCTTCGGGGACGATAGCGTACCATCCGGTAGTGGGGTTGGGAGTGGTGGGGATGAAAATGCCGATCGGGGTTTCACCGGAAAGGTGAGGCGGGATATCGTTACTCTCGATCGTACCGGTCACAAATGCTAAAGTCCAGATTCCCCGCCGGGGATATTCCACTAACACCACACGGCGAAATTTGTCGTTTGAGTTGAGGAGGGTTCCCAGCAGTTGTTTGAGGGTTTTGTAAACCGAACCCGCTAGGGGAATTGCCTGCAACACCCGTTCGCCAAAATCTAGCAGCCACTTGCCGAAAATGTTGCGGGCCATTAAACCGATGACTAAGATGCTCAGCAGGGGTACAGCCAGCCCTACTAAAAAATTTAGCAGATTCACCAAAATCGGGTGGAGTCCGTCAAAAGGGTTGATCTGCTTGGGAATTTTGGTGAGAAAATTGATCACCCAACTGGCGACGGTAATTGTCAGCCAGATGGTGGTAGCTAAGGGTATCACTACCAATAGTCCTGCGATCAGGTCGTTTTTTAAGTCTTGTTTGATGCGTTGGAGCACGGCGGGTCAAATCTCCTCGTAACTGGTTGCCAATAACCTGAATAAAGCTGAGACTAAAGCAACTGCACGGGCTTTACTGGAAGTCACCATAGACGATGGTTTTCAATTCTGCTAAACCCTACCCTTTCTGAGGGGGAAGAGTTAGGGATCGCCGGTGCTGTACCTCTATTTTAAAGAATTATTGCAAGTTGGCGCTTGGTTTTAATATATGCGGGCTGTGCAGCAGCTCACCGTATTGTATATTTTAAGACACTTTGGGTCGGTTCAATCAATAAGCCGATCGGTCAGAGGCAGCCAGGGAGTGCAAGTGTAGGGAGTCCAGACAAAATTTTCTGGGATTTGTATAGGAATTTAATTGGTCGATCGAGCTTTCTCAGATTTTGGGCTGGGTGGCACTTCGTTGTACCGAATTCAGGGTAACCTCTGCAGGTTGAGTGCAGTGTCTCTGCCAAAATATATCTTTGGATAGATGCAGTATAACTATTTTTTATTCTAAAAGCGGTGATTTTTGATGGGCGACAGGGATAAACAAAACAACAGTTACCTACCATGCAACAGTTGCATGGTAGGCAAATCCGGCAAAAAGTAAAGCAGACAGACCAGCAACTTTGACTTTTTTGACAGGATTGATCGATATTCAGGAAATAAGGGCAGAACTCAACCGAATTCGAGCTTGAGAGGAGCGGCAAAGCAATATAGAATTAACTTGGGCATCACTACAAAAAAATAATCTGCCAAACGAGGTAGCAGTAGTTAGTAGCAAGCGAGATAAATTACTACATAGCTAGTTGTTTCTAGCCAGAAGTGCGAAACTATTTGTTTAACAGGGTATAGCTAAACTGCTGCATAGAAGCAAGACTCCAGCGATGCCGATTTCTTGGAAGCCGACGAAAGTTAAGGAAAAACAAGCGTACTAGCCGCTCGAGTCAGAGCGGGGATTTACCTCGCTGCAAGCAGCAATAGACTTGATTAGAAGCTAGGATTGAGATATGAATGCTCAACTCATGAAACCAATTGATTTTTACATTTTTTTATGCCATTAAAAACGCAAGACTTTTTTGGGCTTCACTGAACCAGCCGCAGCCCAATCAAATTTTGTTTCCGCTAATTAATATTTAAGTAAAAGGAATTTTTGTGAAAACGCTCAGTATCCTCTTAGTAGAAGACAGCCCCCTAGATGCCGAACTGATTGAGGCATATCTAATGGATGGCGGGCTCCAATTTTCTCTGGTGTGTGTGGAAACTCGAGAAGACTTTGCCACGGCGCTGGAAAAACAACGTTTTGACATTATTTTGGCAGATTATATGCTGCCTTGTTTTAACGGGATAGCTGCGCTGGAAATCGCCCACACTACTTGTCCGGGAGTGCCATTTATTTTTGTTTCGGCTACTTTGGGTGAGGAAGTGGCGATCGAAACTTTGAAAAGCGGCGCTACTGATTATGTTCTCAAACGCCGTTTGATACGGCTGGTACCGTCGATTGAGCGGGCCCTGCGGGAAGTTCAAGAACGGAACGATCGCAAGCAAGCCGAAGCACAGCAGCAGGAAAGCGAGGGTCGATTTCGGATTATGGCAGATACCGCGCCGGTGATGATTTGGATGTCGGGCACTGACCAACTTGGCGATTACTTTAACAAAGTTTGGCTGGAGTTTACCGGTAGAACTTTGGAACAAGAAATGGGTACGGGTTGGATGGAAAACTTGCACCCAGATGACTTGCCAGAATGTCTGGATATTTACCAAAAAGCCTTCGACGCTGGCAGCGAGTACCGGATAGAATGCCGTTTGAGGCGTTATGACGGGGAATACCGCTGGGTTTTGGGTACAGGCGTACCCCGGTACAGGCCCGATCGCGCTTTTGCAGGTTACATCGGTTCTTACATCGATATTAGCGATCGAAAACTGGCAGAACAAGAACGCGCTGCGGCTTTGTCCCGCGAACAAGCAGCGAGGTTGCAAGCAGAAGAAACTGCTAAAGCGCTGCAATTGGCAAACGATAAAATTACGAACATTCTCGAAAGCATTACTGATGCTTTTATTGCTGTTGATTTAAATTGGAACTATACCTATGTTAACCACCAAGCTATGGAGCTGTTAGGCCGACCAAAAGCAGAACTAATTGGTCAAAAAATTTGGGATATATTTCCCGGAGCTGTTGATTTACAGTTTTACAAAATGGCTACCAAAGCATTAGCAGAAAAGGTGACAATCGAGTATGAAGAATTCGTACCGTTATGGAATAAGTGGTTGAAGATGCGTTTTTATCCTTCCGATTCGGGTTTGTCGGGTTACATCCAAGATGTTACCGATCGCAAGCAAACAGAAGCTGCACTCCAAGCTAGCGAAGAAAAACTGAGAATGTTAGCCGAAGCTAACTTGATAGGAATTATCTTTGGGGATGTTAACGGCGGTATCATTGAGGCCAATGATGAATTTTTGCGGATAGTTGGTTACACGCGGGAACAGTTGCAGCGTGGGGAATTAAACTCGATTGACATCACCCCGCCGGAGTACCAGTTTCTCGACAAGAAGGGGATGGCAGAGGCACAAGCAACGGGGGCTTGCACTCCCTATGAAAAGGAATTCTGGAGGAGAGACGGTAGCCGGATTCCGGTGTTGATCGGATATGTTTTGCTGGCCCAAAAGCGGCAAGAATCTGTGGCTTTTATTCTCGACTTGACGGTTGGCAAGCAGTTGGAAAGAGAACTGCACGATCGAGCCCAGGAATTGGCGCGCGCGAACCGGATTAAAGACGAGTTTCTAGGAACTTTGTCCCACGAATTGCGGACGCCGCTGAATGCGATGCTGGGATGGGCACAACTGTTGCGAAACCGCAAGTTTGACGAAAAAACGACTGTTCGGGCTCTGGAAACGATCGACCGCAATACACGGTCGCTGGCAACTCTGATCGAGGATTTGTTGGACGTGTCGCAGATTATTACTGGCAAACTGTCGCTGAATTTGCGGTGGGTGGATGTGATTTCGACTGTTGAGGCTGCTATCGACACTCTGGCGCCCGCGATTGCCGCCAAAAGTATTGAAATTGTGACGGATTTCGACCCCACTACCGGGCGGATTTTTGCCGATTCCGGTCGTTTGCAGCAGGTAGCGTGGAATTTGCTGTCGAATGCGATTAAGTTTACTCCCAATGGCGGACAGGTGAAGGTGGAGGTGCGAAAGATGGAGAGGACTTTGGCCCGTGAGGAATCCGCTTGCTGTAAACAATTGTCGCAGGCTAGTGTCGAAATTGAAGTCAGCGACACGGGACAAGGGATTTCAGAAGAGTTTTTGCCACACGTTTTCGAGCGGTTCAGCCAAGCTGACAGCTCTACAAGGCGATCGTACAACGGATTGGGTTTGGGTTTGGCCCTAGTGCGGCATTTTGTGGAAATGCACGGGGGGACGGTGCAAGCCGAATCAGCCGGGAAGGGAAAAGGCTCGAGGTTTTTAGTGAAATTGCCAATTCAACAGCTTCATTGCGACGCTGGATTGTCTGTTGCTGGACTTGTGGAGCTGGCGATTCCTCAAAGCAGGGCGCGAGCCCCTGTAAAGGACTCTTTTGTCAGCAGCAATCTTTCTGGAGTGCGAGTCTTGGTGGTCGATATCGACGCGGATTCCCTGGATTTTGCGTGTACAGTGCTCGAAGATTGCGGAGCCCAGGTGGAGATTGCTAGCTCTGGCATGGCTGCCCTGGAGGCGATTGAAAGGCTGAATCCGGATGTGTTGGCGATCGATATCGAGATGCAGGCCCCTGATGGAGAGGCTCTGCTGCGGCAAGTGCGATCGCGGATGGTGGACAGGGAAATTCCGGCGTTGGCCTTCACGGCGGTTGGTAGGGTAGAGGAACGGATACGGGCACTGCAGCAAGGTTTTCAAATTTACGTGCCCAAGCCGATCGAGCCTGCTGAGTTGGTCGCGGTGGTGGCAAGTTTGGCGGCGCGATCAAAGATTTTAGAGGTTAGATTTTAGATTGAGTGGGTTTGCAAACTTTGAGGACGCAGGCCGCGACTACAAACCAATTTTTTTGCATTGGAGCGATCGGATAATAATTCTTAGGACTAAGACCAACTGGTATATTAAACAAAAAGATGTAGTGGCGCTTGTACGATATTTCCTAAGCCAAGAGAGCACAAGCGCCACTACATACTTAAAATTTAAGCTTTATTTGTGACAGTTTGCCTGAGTCCTAATTTTGCCGAAAAAATTTCGGTATGAATTAGACTTAGAGCTAATTTGTCAAGGCCCAAAAGTTATAAATTTAATTTAGGTCACAGTGTGTAGTTTTTGATACTCATAGCAGTTTCTAAAAGGAATGCAACTGTAGACAAGTTCCAAACCCTGATAATCATCTGTAGTCCGACTTCTAAAATCAAAAATCTAAAATTGTAGGAGGTGCAGGGACGATCACGCTTAACAGTCTCTCCTAAAATATCAAGTTCAGCAATTAGCTGCTTGATTAAGCATGACTTTTAGTTACAGTTACAATTAACCTAATTTGTCATACCCCAAAAGTTATAAATTTAATTTAAGTCAAAGTTTTTAGCTTTTGAGCAGAGGTGCAGTGACGATCGCCCCTAACACTATTTCCTCAAATATAAAGTTCAGCAACGAGGTGCTTCAGTAGAAAAATATTCGGCCGGCGTAAATGCTTCTAAAACTCCTCTACTGCCCGCCGTGCAAGGATTTTTTTGTTTTGGGCTATGGACTGGTCGCCAACTTTCCACTATCGACGGTTAGATACCAATTGCACCCGGCCGGCATCCATTTCATCCATTAATAACTCTAAAGCCTCATAATCAATATCCGAGATGTACCCCAAACGGGTGAGCTCGTAGTTGATTTCGTTTTCAATGTCAGGCGTCAACTGCTTAATGTAGAGGGCTTTTTCTACAAGTTGACGAATAGCATGAGTTGCTTGCATAGTAAGTCGGAGAACTCCGTACAGTTTAATTTTCCTCTGAAGTGTCGAGGAAACAGGTGATCTAGATCAGAACTAATAAGTGATTTAAATTACATTGTTCAGTTTTATCTAACAGCTAGGGCAAAGTCGATCGCAATTTTTAGAGTTACCAAGACTCAAGGTGCTGGCCTTAATAAAAAATAGTATAGTAGCTTACGTTTCCTGCCCAAATCTTACGCAAAATTTCATAAAAAAGAGGCAATAAATAAAGATTCAGTAAAACTACTGAAAAAACTGGTCGATTTCCCTCAGAGCAAGTTAGCCTCAGAGTAATCAAGTAGGTTTAGGCTTACACCTGTCCAGCACAGTAGTTGAAAATACGTAGCAACCATAGGTTTGACATATGCAGACACTTCTTGCCCATAAACCAATTACGGTGATTCGACCCCTAGACCACCTGAATGCAGCCACCTGCGGAGAATTCGGACGGCAACTAATGACAGCAATTGCAGCCCCTGGGGTGGTAGCGGTACTCGTAGATTTGGGCGCAGTAAAATTTATTGACAGTGCCGGTTTGATGGCATTGGTTTCGGGCCTCAAGCAGGCGAAAAAAATGGGGCGCAGGTTTAGTCTCTGCTCAGTATCTCCCGGGATTAAGATGATTCTGGAACTCAGCCAACTCGATCGAGTGTTTGAAATATTTGAAAATGTCGATAGCTTTGAAGCCGAAAACTCCTGCGTAAACCAGCACTGGTAGAGGTGACTCCTAGGCGAAAACAAGCAACAAAACACAGCAAATTCGGTTAAATGCCCGAAAAGACAGGCTACTGTCGTTGGCGTGTTGGCAGATTTTAAGGTAGGCTGCTTAAGAGTCGCAAATATTTAGCGAGTCGAGCCGTGGCAGTAAAAGTCGAAGAATTACTTACAGCAGACATTAATCAGCCTGCTCGTTATCTGGGAAACGAATTGGGATCTACGCACAAGCCTTGGGACGAGGCTTTGGTGCGCTGGGTTCTCACTTACCCAGAAGTTTATGAAGTTGGTGCTTCCAATCTGGGGCACATCATCCTTTACAACATTTTGAACGCAGGGCCGAGACAGTTGTGCGATCGAGCTTATTTGCCCGCACCAGACTTGGCAGCAAAACTGCGATCGACCAAAACTCCGCTGTTTGCCGTAGAATCGAGGCGATCGCTCACAGAATTTGATATTCTGGGCTTCAGCCTCAGCTACGAACTCGGAGCCACAAACATTCTGGAAATGCTGGATTTAGCTGGCATTCCCCTAACTTGGCAAGAAAGAGCGACAAATCCCCAAAACGGTGTTCAAATTCCACTGATTTTCGCTGGCGGGCAAACGGCAACTTCTAACCCCGAACCCTACGCGGACTTTTTTGACTTCATCGCTTTGGGTGATGGAGAAGAGTTGCTGCCAGAAATTGGCTTGATTTTGGCAGAAGGCAAAACTAATAATTTGAGCCGAGAAGCATTGCTGCTGGATTTAGCGCAAATTCCAGGCGTCTACGTCCCGCAATTCTACGATATGGCGGCCGACGGTTCTGTTCATCCCAACCGCCCGCAAGTTCCAGAACGAATTCTGCGCCGCGTGGCAACTCCGATACCAGCTTATTCGATCGGGCTGGTTCCCTACGTCCAGACAGTACACGACAGACTGACAGTAGAAATCCGTCGGGGATGCACCCGCGGCTGTCGCTTCTGTCAGCCGGGAATGCTGACTCGTCCCGCGCGCGATGTCGAACCGCAGCAAGTCGTAGAGGCGATCGAACAGGGGATGCAAGCCACCGGGCACAGCGAGTTTTCCCTGCTTTCCCTGAGTTGTTCCGACTATCTGGCACTCCCAGCAGTCGGGATGGAAATCAAAAATCGCCTGAAAGATAAAAATATTTCTCTGTCTCTACCCAGCCAGCGGGTTGACAGATTTGACGATAATATTGCCGACATTCTCGGCGGTACCCGACAAGGCGGTTTGACTTTTGCCCCGGAAGCTGGTACTCAGCGGATGCGCGACATCGTTAACAAAGGTTTGACCAACGAAGAATTGCTTCGGGGTGTCAAAACTGCGGTCGATCGCGGCTGGGATAAAATCAAGCTGTATTTTATGATCGGTTTGCCCGGAGAAACAGATTTTGATGTTCTGGGCATCGCCGAAACAGTCCGCTGGCTGCACCGGGAATGCAGGCTGGATGGCCGGCGGGGACTGACTTTTAACTTGACAATTTCTAATTTTACGCCTAAGCCTCACACTCCTTTTCAGTGGCACTCGGTTTCTACTGCTGAGTTTTCCCGCAAGCAAAAACTCCTGAAGGCAGAATTTCGAGGGATGCGGGGCGTCAAGGTGAATTACACTGATGTGCGAATTTCGGCAATGGAGGATTTTGTCGGACGGGGCGATCGACGTTTGGCTACTGTAGTCCGCCGCGCTTGGGAACTTGGCGCGGGTATGGATGCGTGGTGGGAAAGCTTAGATCAGGCATATAAAGCTTGGACTCAGGCTATAGATGAATCGGGCCTTACCTGGAAATACCGCCAAGTTGAAAGTGGGGAGTGGAATCTTTTTGAGAAGGAAGAGGAGAAGGAAGAAGAAAGAAGGAAGAAGGAAGAAGGAAGACAAATGCAGGAAGATTTTCCCACTTCTCCGGATCTCCCCCTTTCCCCCTCCCCCTCTCTCCCCCTCTCTCTCGATCAGGCCCTGCCTTGGGATCACTTAGATACGGGGATCGACAAAAACTGGCTGAAAATTGACTTGCAAAAGGCTTTAGAAGCAGCGACGGTTCCAGACTGTTCCTTTGAAGGGTGTTCGCGCTGCGGGGTGTGTGGCACCGATTTCGGACACAATGTGGTTGTGGATGCGCTGCCAATTCCTGAATTTGCTGGGGAGTTTGTCCCGAATACGGAGCGGAAACAGCGTTTGCGGGTTTGGTTCGGGAAGGTGGGCGATATGGCTTTGGTTGGTCATTTGGATTTGATCCGATTGTTCGATCGAGTAGTCCGCAGAGCCGATTTGCCGATTTCGTTTACCGGGGGATTTCACCCGAACCCTCGGATTTCTCTGGCAAATGCTCTGCCTCTGGGTGTTACCAGCACTGGGGAAATTGCTGACTTTGAGCTGACTGAGCCGATCGATATTGAGAGTTTTCGGGAAAAGTTGGCCGCTAAGCTGCCGGAAAATATTCCGATTTACAAGGTTGAGTCGATCGATCTCAAGGCTCCTTCTGCTAACCAGTTGTTAGAAGCAGCGGAGTACGTGATTACTGTGGGTGTAGGGGGCTCGTTGACAGAAAATGGTGCATTAGACCAGGAAAATTCTGCTCCTGTCTCCGTGGCTCCTGATGCCAACTGGAAAGCTTGGGTCAAGACGATCGCCGAAACAGAGGCTTTTTGGCGGGTGCATACTACTAAGTCGGGAAAGACGCAGGATATCAATTTGCGCGAAAGGCTGCACAAACTAGAACTTGTACAGCCGAAACCAGACAGCAGCACCTCTGCTAGGAGTGCTACATCCGAAGGTAGAGCCGTCTTGCGCTATACCGGCAGTTGTCGCAGCGACGGCAACGTTCTCAAACCAGAACATATTGTTTTCATGCTCGAACAAGTCAGCCAGCAGGAAATTCAGCTTCTGCAGGTTGAGCGTAGTCAGCTAATCCTGGGTTATGGTTAAAATAGGGGAGCTGTGGTGGAATATTTCACCTTCGGCTCTCGATCGGGATGTGTCGTTTCACGCTATAATCGCTTGTTATGGAAGCCACGGCGGCTCGAGCGCTTTAGTCGCTCGCCGCCCTCGTCAACCAGCAACGCGGGCTGGGTGCAAATTGCTTCTGTTCAAGACTTCAAGCCTTTTGGTTGTAAATTCACGGGCTAAATCTAGCGCCAAACCCGCAGGAGCGGGGTCTGAACCAAATTTAGCGATTAATTTCGATTGCTCGACTGGTTGTCGGTTGTCGGCTTACTCAAAAATCTCACGGTTCAAACCGCAGAGCGGGTATTCAACAATAGATGTTTTTGACGGGTCAAAAAACAGAGATAAGCTCCCGACTTAATTCGGGAAGAACCAAAAATTTTAGATTTTAGATTAAAGTTCCAGCTCCCAGATTTATCCGTGGAGTCAATCTAAAATCTAAAATCTAAAATCTAAAATCGACTGACTCGTCAAAAAATGGAGATAAGCCCCCGACTTAATTCGTGGAGAACCAAAAATTTTAGATTTTAGACTTTAGTTCAATCTTCCAGATTCATCTGTGGAGTCAATCTAAAATCTAAAATTTAAAATCTAAAATTGAGTGAACCGTCAAAAAACGGAGATAAGCCCCCGACTTAATTCGTGGAGAACCAAAATTTTAGATTTTAGACTAAATTTGAATCTCCAAGATTCATCTGTGGAGTCAATCTAAAATCTAAAATCTAAAATCTAAAATCGACTGACAAGGTTTTAGGGTTGGCAGGGGCGGAGGTTGCAGTCGAATGCCAAACTGGGGTGTGTTGAGTGCGATGGCGCAAGAATTCAACAAAAGTCTAGGCGCTTTCACTCCTACCTACTTTCGCTCAAAACCAGCCCTCAACCACCACGCAAGCGGAGTTATCAGTTCGGAGTGTTAAGTTGTGTGTTAAGAAATTGGTACGGTGTCAATGAATTTATTCGCTGAGTTCAAAGGAAGAGTTGTAAGTGTTGAATTTTGAGTATTGATTTCGCAATTCTCAACTCAAATCTCAATATGGCTAACTCGATAAAAACCTCCTTATTTCTATCTCTCAGATTTATCTGCTGAGCATAACTCATAACTCTGTACGGGCGGGTTTAACTACTTTATCTGTAACAGTTAACACTGAACAGTTAACAGTGAACGGTCAACAGTTAACTTTCCTTCCACCCTGCACCAACTCACAGCTAATAACTCTTCAAGCTACTACTAATTACAGTCTAAGTCAGAGGCACTGTTGTGCGTAAGTGTCTCTAACTTGCTGCCAGTTTTTTGAGGAAATTGAATGACAAAGCAGATAGTTATAGCAGAGCAGCATCGCATTGCTGCCGTCTTTTCAGAAGATCAAATCCAAGAACTTGTGGTAGCCACAGGCAGCCACCAAGTCAGTGACATTTATTTGGGAATCGTTGAAAATGTACTCCCTGGGATAGATGCGGCATTCGTCAATATTGGCGACCCAGAACGTAACGGGTTTATGCACGTCACAGACCTCGGTCCGCTGCGGCTTAAACGCTCGGCCGGAGCAATTACAGAACTCCTGACCCCCCAGCAAAAAGTGGTGGTACAGGTAATGAAAGAACCGACGGGCAGCAAAGGCCCCCGGCTGACAGGCAACATTACCCTGCCGGGCCGCTATTTGGTACTGATGCCCTATGGCAGGGGAGTCAATCTCTCGCGGCGGATCAAGTCCGAAGCCGAGCGCAACCGCCTCAGAGCTCTGGCAATTTTGGTGAAACCGGCCGGAATGGGGCTGCTGGTACGCACCGAAGCTGAAGGGATGACGGAAGAAGCGATCATGGAAGATTTGGAAGTCCTCCAAAAACAGTGGGAAGCCGTTCAACTCGAAGGCGGTACTTCGCGGGCACCGGCACTGCTCAACCGGGATGACGATTTTATCCAGCGGGTGCTGCGAGATATGTTCAGCGGTGACGTGAATCGGATTGTGGTGGACTCGCAAAATGGAATTAAGCGGGTGAAGCAGCAGTTGATGAGCTGGAACGGCGGTAAACTTCCTGCGGGAGTTTTGATCGACCACCACCGAGAGCGCGCCTCGATTTTAGAATTTTTCCGGGTTAACGCTGCGATTCGAGAAGCCCTCAGACCAAGGGTGGATTTGCCTTCGGGCGGTTATGTGATTATCGAGCCGACTGAGGCGCTGACGGTGATCGATGTTAACTCTGGCTCGTTTACTCGATCGGCGACGGCTCGGGAAACGGTACTCTGGACAAATTGCGAAGCAGCCACGGAAATTGCTAGACAACTGCGGTTACGCAATATTGCCGGGGTGATTATTGTTGACTTTATTGACATGGAATCCCGCCGCGATCAGTTGCAGGTGCTGGAACATTTCAATAAAGCTCTCAAAGCTGACAAAGCTCGACCGCAAATCGCTCAACTGTCGGAATTGGGTCTGGTAGAACTGACTCGCAAGCGCCAAGGTCAAAATATTTACGAGTTGTTTGGTCACAGTTGTCCGACTTGCAGCGGGTTGGGTCATCTGGTGCAACTCCCCGGAGAAGAAGACTTCGCCGCAGCGGTGCGGGAATCGGGCGATCGTACCGTGGCTACGTCGAATCGCGTTTTGTTGAATTTGCCTGAAGGATTGGAACGCCGCAGCTTGACGCCTGTGGCGGCTGCAACTCCTGCCCCAGTGCGGGAAGAACGCCCCCCCGAACCTGCTCGGGCTGCTTGGGAACCTCAAAGCGAAAGTTTGGATTTTGAGACTGGCAGCAACGCCTCACCTTTGGACTTGCTCAACCATCCCAGCTATCAGGATTTGGGGAACGGAACTAGACGCCGCCGTCGCCGCCGGATCGGCGAAGAGCCTTTTGCTCTCCCGGCGGAGGAGGAACCGGTACGCAGCAAGTTGCGACTGCCGAATACTTCGAGCGCGCCTGTAGCGGATACGCGCTCTGAGTATCTTGCACCCCCCGGCATCCGGGCGGCTTCGGAGGGCTTCGGGCTAGTGAATATGGCGACTGTTGGCAGGCGCGAGGATTTCGAGCGTGTGCGTCCGGCTAAGTCTGAGTTGATGAAGCCGATGGTGGAGCCTCCAGAGGTGATTTCGGTGGAAATGACAGCGGAGGAGCAGGATGTTTATGCTCTGATGGGGGTTTCTCCTTTGGTGCTTACTGATCGCAGCGTGAAAAATCCTAAGAATGCGATCGTTTCGGTGACTCTTCCGGGAGCGGCCCCGAACAAGCCGCCTTTCGAGCAGCTCGAATTTGAATTTGAAGCGACTACGCCTGCACAGAATGTTGAGGAACGGGATTATTATCCCGAAAGGTCGGTAGTTGAGCCTGTTTTTTCTGAGGAGGATGATGATGATACCCAAATTTATGGCGAGAGTCTGATCGACGAAACTGATGATTTTGATCAGATTGAGGAACCCAGCGATGTGATGGGCGAATCCCATGAGCCGATCGAATCCTATGAGCCGATCGAATCCCATGAGCCGATCGAATCCCATGAGCCGATCGAATCCCATGAGCCGATCGAATCCAGCCAACTCAGCCAACCTGATGAGCCTGCTATCAACCGTCGCCGACGCCGCCGCTCGTCAGCCGTTGTGGATGAGTGATATGAAGTCAGAGGGAAGAGGGAAGAAGTCAGAGGGAAGAGAGAAGAAGGAAGAAGTAGAAATTTTTACTCTCTTCCCATCTTTCCATCTTTCCCTTTCCTCCTCTCCCTCGAACACTCTAGTAATTGCAGGTGTGGATGAAGTCGGACGAGGCGCTTTGTTCGGGCCGGTGGTGGCTGCAGCCTGCATTTTGCCCGACGAAGCTCTCGGTGAATTAGCAAGTTGCGGGGTGCGCGACAGCAAGCAGTTGAGTTCCGCAGCCCGGAGTCGGTTAGCCGTAAAAATCCGGGCTGTAGCGGTTGACTGTCAAATTGGTGCGGCTTCGGTGCGGGAGATTGATCGCCTCAATATTTTGCAGGCTTCTTTGTTGGCGATGAAACGGGCGATTTTGAAGTTGAAGGTGACGCCGGATTTGTGTTTGGTTGATGGGAATCAAAGGATTCCCAATTTGGCGATCGAGCAAGAGACGATGATCAAGGGTGATGCGCGATCGATTCAGATTGCTGCTGCTAGTATTGTGGCGAAAGTTTGGCGCGATGAATTAATAGTACGTTTGGCTGTTAAGTATCCTGAATATGACTTGACAAATAACAAGGGATACGGTACTGCTAAACATAAATTGGCTTTGGAACGCTGCGGTGTATCTGTCTTTCACCGACAATCTTTTAGTCCTTGTCAAAAATAGTTAGTTTTATCTCACATCTTGCACCATTCTCAACTAGCCCTTGCATTTTTTCCCAAAATGTGAAATAAAGGGAACAGAAACAATCAGGTAGGTCAATGTTAACCATTCTTAAACAGTAAGTACCACTATTATTAGTCGCTTTCTCAATCATTACCAATGGTAAGTGGGGACAGTAATTCGAGTTGTGATAAAAGCCAGGGTTTCAGCAATACAGAACATACGCAAAACTTCTCTATGTAGGGTTCCATACCCACGGCACCTTATCGCTTTAGTCAGATCGAGTTTTATGAGGACTTTAGTCCTCACTACAAACCGCGACTCTTATCGGAAATGCGATCGCCCAGATCGCACTTTAGGATTGTTTTATCGGTTGTTCGATCGGCAATTCTATGATAAACTCTGCTCCGTGGCCGAGTGCAGACACGCAGCTAAGTTTACCACCGTGTTCTTGGACAACTTTGTAGGAAATTGACAAGCCTAAGCCGGTGCCTTTGTCAGCGGGTTTGGTGGTAAAAAAAGCCTCGAATAACTGCTGGGAAACTTCTTCTGGCATACCGGGGCCGTTGTCAGAAATCCTAATTACAGCATGGGAATTTTGGACTTCTGTTCTAATTTTAATCTTGCTGCGGTTAGCTTTGACTTCGGCAACTGAACGCCCGTCGTTGTATTCCTCGATCGCGTCGATCGCATTTCCGATCAAATTCATAAATACCTGATTGACTTTCCCGGCATAACACTCAACCAAAGGCAAATTTCCATAATCCTTAATTACCGCAATTTCGGGATAGTTGCCTCTGGCTTTCAGGCGGCTTTGCAGGATCAGCAGCGTTCCTTCAATCCCTTCGTGCAGGTTAACTTTACTCATTTGAGAATCGTCTTTGCGGGAGAAATTTCTGAGCGATCGCACGATTTCCCGAATGCGATCGGCCCCTACCTGCATCGAAGACATCGCTTTCGGCAAATCTTCTAACAGAAACTCTAATTCGATATCCTTAATTTGATTTTGAATTGCTGCCGGCGGCTGCGGGCAGTGCTTCTGGTACATATCGAGCAAATTCAGCAAATCTTCCGTGTAATGGCCGACGTGAACGAGATTGCCGCAGACGCTGCTAACAGGATTGTTAATTTCGTGAGCGACACCGGCTACCATTTGACCGAGAGTAGACATTTTCTCAGTGTGAATCAATTGAGCTTGAGTTTGCTGCAATTCGTGCAAAGTATTTTCAAGTTGAAGTTTTTGTTGGGTTAACTCTGTTTGCGATCGCAGCAAAGCTTCTTCACTGCGTTTCTGCTCGGAAATATCAGTAATTAAGCCTTCCAAAGCTATCAATTCTCCCGAGTCGGAAAACACTCCCAAACCTTGCTCCCAAACCCATTTTAATTCGCCATTTTTAGAAGTAATGCGGTAATTTAGCTGATAGGGTCGATTTTCTTGCAAGGCAACTTGCACGGCATTCCACAAATTATCGCGATCGTCCGGGTGAGTCAATTCCGATATAGAAACTTCCCGAGTGCCGATAAATTCTTCAGGAGAATAGCCAGCTAACTGATAGCAACCTTCGCTGACAAACTCCATACTGCGATCGGCATCGTTGCGAAAACGGTAGGCCATTCCCGGCAAATTGCTCATCAGCGTCGCCAAGGCCCGCTGGCTTTCCCGTAGGGCTTCTTCGGCGTGTTTGCGATCGGTAATATCCGTCATCACCCCCAGCATACAGAGTTCGCCGTCCAAATTAATCAATTCTGCTGACAGCAAACACACCACTACCGATCCCGACTTCATCCGAAACTCGCACTCCTGATTGCGAACAACACCTTGTTCGTGCAAGCTTTGCCTAAAATTAACTCGGTCTTCAGGCCTTACCCAAATATTTAACCCCGGTACTGTATTCCAGGTCGTTTCTTCTAAATCGTAACCAGTCATCGACAGAAAACTATCATTAACTTCAATAAAACGACCCTCAGAAAAAGTAGTAATTATCATCGGATCGGGACTCGATCGAAAAGCCTTAGAAAACTTTTCTTCCGATAACCTCAACTTTTTAATAGCCTCTTCCAACTGACTTGTGCGCTCTTTAACCCGGCATTCCAATACCTCATTAGCCTGCTTCAGGGCTTCCTCAGCCTGCACCCGATCAGTGATATCGCGCACCACGCCTTGCAGCCCTATTTTGCCGCCGATATCCATAGAAGTTAGCAGCACTTCCGCCGGAAACTCAGAACCATCCAAACGACAGTGCCGCCAGTCAAAACGGCAATTTCCCGATCGCATAGCCGTATTAATGCGCTCTTGATAAAGACTCATAGAATCTTGTCCGTCCGGTTGCAACGGCGGGCTAAAATCTGCAGGATGCTTGCCGCAAAACTCCGACTCAGTGCTGCATCCAAATAACTTTAAAGTAGCCGGATTGCAATCCAAAAAACCCTCTTCATCTAGGAGCATTACCGCATCAGTCGTCGATTCGTACAAAGTGCGAAACTTTTTTTCCGACGCCTGCAAAGAAGCAATCAACTGCATCTTTTCCTCAGCCGCCCGCTTTTGCTCAGTAATATCCTGCATTACTTGAGAAAAGCCCTGCAACTTTCCCCTTTCATCGCGCAAAGGAGTAACAATAATATTCGCCCAAAATCGCGATCCGTCTTTGCGAAGCCGCCAGCCTTCATTTTCGTATCGACCTTCTGCCACTGCCCTGATTAATTTTTCTTGGGGCTTGCCAATTTCAAGATCTTGTTTCGTGAAAAAACACTCCGACTTATTGCCCACTATTTCATGAGATCTGTATCCAAAAATGCGTTCTGCACCCGAATTCCAGCTAGCTACATACCCCTCAGTATCTAACATGAATATAGCGTAATCCTTAACGCCTTCAATTATTAAGCGCAGGCGTTCTTCGCTTTCTCGAAGTGCAGATTCTGCTTGCTTGCGCTGGGTGATATCTTCTACAAAACCTTCGTAGTAGAGTAATTTACCCGCTTCATCGCAGACAGCCCGCGCATTTTCAGCGATCCAAATTATTGTTCCGTCCCGCCGATAAATCTGCGACTCAAAATCCGATACGATACCCTGTCGTTGCAAAGCAGAAACAAACTGATCGCGCCGATCGGGATTGACGTAAAGCTGATCGCTGATATCAGTCAGACAGCCCATCAATTCTGCGGCGGAATTGTATCCGTAGATGCGAGCCAAAGCTGGGTTAGCGCTGATGTAGCGACCGTCTTGGGTTGTTTGAAAAATGCCCGACACCGCATTTTCAAACATACTATAATATTTTGCTTCCATTTGGTGCAGTGCCTCCGCGACATTCAGGCATTCTATCGCTTTATTTCCTAATTTTTGATTTCCCACTTGTGAATACCCTGCTCTTGTGTGTGAGTTGAATATTTTTGGTCTACCGCCTCTTAAATTTGAGCCGTTTGTTAGGCTGAAAGATGGTGTGTCGCAGCCGGAGACGAGTGTGTTGATTCATCTGTCCAACGGGGCTGTTAGTTGTTAGTCGTTGCTGCGGAAAGTTTAGTTGATCGGGTATTTATTTGAGGCTTGACTGGCTGTCACGATCGCATTGACATATCGATCGGCTTGCGGTGCAGGTGTTCGAGCAAAACCCGCTCCTGGAAATCTCCCTGAATATATTAGCAGTTGAATACCCTGAAATAAGTTAGTAGCAAGGATGTTCTTACAATTAAAGGCAGCGACTTCTACAACCGCAAGAGCCTATCTTTAGGATTTGGGTGAGAGTACGATCGACTCTTCTCCGAGGCAACTAACCCGCATACAAGAGCTAAACGCTCGCTGTCCTTGCTGTCAATCGATTTTAGATCTTAGATTCTAGATTAAAGAATTGAGTCCACAGATGAATCTGGGGTTCTCCTAATGTCTAAAATTTTTGCTCTCCACAACTCCTGTCGGAAACTTTTATCGGTCTTTGGCTGCTCTGAGTTACTGTTAAGTATTATTGCTGATAGATAATACAGCAGACTGCTGGCAGTTTTACGATATGGAGTTTATATGTAAAGTTGGCACAACAATAGGGTAATTGTTGTATCAAAAAATTCATATTCTGCTGCTGTGGGGGGAAATTTTCTGTAGCGGTGTTGGCATTTGGGCAAAAATCTGGGTCCGATCGCGCAAAATGTGGTCGGCAACTCTGGTAAAATCCCGATCGATTCTCGGTTTGGGCACAAAGCTCGATCGAGCTAAATTTGACTACAAACTAATAAATGACAGATTCTCCTCTCTTAGCAACGCCAGAGTTATCCCCTGCTTCAACCCAGACGGCGGATTCTCCTGTGTGGTCAGCCCTCCTGCAACAACTATTAGACAGACAATCTCTCTCACGCGCCCAAGCAGCCGACTTGATGCAGGGATGGCTAGCAGAAGCTATTCCCCCAGTCCTCTCAGGAGCAATTTTAGCTGCCCTCCAAGCCAAAGGCATTTCTGCCCAAGAATTGGTAGGAATGGCTCAGGTGTTGGATTCTCAGTCGCTTGCAGGCGACTCGGGGAGCGTTTTCAATCCCAAATCCTCAATCTCCAATCTCAAATTAATTGATACTTGCGGCACCGGCGGCGACGGCGCTTCTACGTTTAACATTTCCACTGCTGTAGCTTTTGTGGCCGCCGCCGGCAAAGTTCGAGTCGCGAAACACGGAAATCGCTCCGCATCGAGCAAAGTGGGTTCTGCTGACGTGTTGGAAGCACTGGGAGTCAACCTCAACGCCGAGCCCGCGAAGGTAAGATTTGCGGTAGACGCAGTAGGCATCACCTTTTTATTTGCGCCTGGGTGGCATCCGGCACTTAAGGCTGTAGCGTCGCTCCGCCGCACTTTGAAGGTACGGACTGTTTTTAACCTTTTAGGGCCTCTTGTCAATCCTATGCGCCCTACAGGGCAGGTAATCGGGGTGTTCGATCCTAGTCTGGTATCAACTATCGCGCAAGCTTTGGCCGAGTTGGGGACTGAGTTAGCTGTAGTCGTTCACGGCAGAGAAAAATTGGACGAGGCGGGTTTGGGTGATGTAACTGATTTGGCGGTTTTGTCGGATGGCAAAGTGGAACTCACTACTTTAGACCCCCAAAAGGTAGGATTGACACCAACTGCGATCGGCTCGTTAAAAGGTGGAAATGTTGAGGAAAACGCCGAGATTTTGCTGAAGGTTTTGCAAGGCAAAGGGACGCCCGCACAAATGGATGTTGTAGCTTTGAATGCCTCTTTGGCTTTGCAGGTGGGAGGTGCAATTCCTATGGGTTCCCACGCAGCAGGAGTTTCTATGGCTAAGGACATTTTATTGAGCGGCGAATCTTGGGCGAAGTTGCAGCAGTTGATTGAGTTTTTGAAATGAAGGAAGAGGGAAGAAGGAAGAAGGAAGAGGGAAGAAGGAAGAAGGAAGAGGGAAGAAGTAAAGAAAAATTTAGAATGCCAACATCTTCCCGTTCTAACCGTCTAAAACTCAGCCTTCTGCATTCATACTTTTTGAAGTTGGGAAACTTTTTTCTGTCTTCTATTCTTGTTTGTTAGTAAAAAAAATCCTTCTTCCTTCTTCCTTCTTCCCTCTGTTTAAGAGCGCGATCGAAATTCAATGACATCTTGCTTAATAGTCACATCTTTATTACCAAAAAAGTCGTGACCCAACAGTCCGATATCTAGGGATGGCGAGACTGCCACAACTACATTGTTAACTGCCAGACCACCTGCTTCAATAGAAGTCAGGCGACCGAGGGGAAAAGTAGCCACTCCGTTGGGAGTTTGTGCTTGCACTGTTCCCTGGAGAACAACGCCCAAGGCTTTAGCCATTGCTGGTGTAATTACTGTGCCACTAGCTCCAGAATCTACCATCATCTCGAACTTTTGTTTGCCGTTAAATGTGACTTCTATGACGGGGATATTAGCCTCTCGGCGTCTGATTTTTGCCTGAAACACTCCCGACTTTGCCGCCGCCGAAGTGGTGGGAGTCAATTCTTTAGGGAGAAAACCGCAGACTGATTGGCTGAGGTTGATGGTTCGGCCTGACGAGCTCCTCATGAAGCATCCCTCACTTTCTTGAGCCACTGCTGGCGAGGAGTTGGCAACAGTGCCTACTAAAATTGAACTGCTCAGAGACATAACCCCTGCTAAAACCAGTAAAGGTTGGCCCAGGTTGTTAGAGTTCAGAAGAGACTTTTTTGAGTTTGAGAGTAAAGGCAAGAGAGATTTGCTGGGCATAGTTTGATTAAACGCTGTAGCTCGATCGTAACAGCGACAACTGCCTTTTGGTATAGATTTAGACTTTCTGTCCTCATAAGCTGCTGGCAGATCAATTGCTGGCCGAGGGGGAGAGGGAAAATTTGCACTTGTTGCAGCTTTTTGATTATCTGTTGCTTCTGCCTCCGGCATAAGTGCCTTGCTTTGCCGAACCCTTGCACAAATTCAAATAATATCTGTATATTGCCGGCTAGCATCAAATCCCTGGCAGTGGTAAGAATTAAACCAAACGAAAGTAATTAAGGATGCCATGTCACTTTCAACTGCACAACCCGCTCTCCTAGTCCTGGCTGACGGTACTGCTTACCGCGGCTGGTCGTTTGGCGCTGACGCCACCGTCGTTGGTGAGGTAGTATTTAATACTGGAATGACGGGCTACCAAGAAGTATTGACTGATCCCAGCTATTGCGGTCAAATTGTAACTTTTACTTATCCAGAATTGGGCAATACTGGGGTAAACCTTGAAGACGAAGAATCCTCGCGCCCGCAAATTCGGGGTGCGATCGCCCGGAACGTATGCAGCCGCCCCAGCAACTGGCGCTGCTCGCAATCTCTGCAAGACTACCTAAAACAGTACGATATCCCCGGAATTTACGGGATCGACACCCGCGCCCTCACTCGCAAAATTCGCACGGTGGGAGCGATCAACGGCGGCATTTCGACCACGATTCTCGACCAGGCAGAGCTTTTGGAGCTAGTGCAAGACGCCCCCAGCATGGACGGGCTGAATCTGGTTCAGGAAGTCACCACTCGCGAGGTTTACGAGTGGTCTGAAGCCACGGACTCGGTTTGGGAGTTTAGTCCCACAGTCAAACCGGCTAACGGCCAAATGTGGACGGTGGTAGCGCTAGACTTTGGGATCAAGCGCAACATCCTGCGGCGTCTGGCGAGTTACGGGTGTCGGGTCATCGTTGTCCCCGCTGACACGTCGCCGGAGGAAATCCTCAAATACAACCCGGACGGTATTTTTCTGTCCAACGGCCCCGGAGATCCGGCGGCGGTAACGGAAGGGATCGCGACTGCGAAAGCTTTGTTAAAGTCGGACAAACCCGTATTCGGCATCTGCATGGGACACCAAATTTTGGGACTTTCCTTGGGTGCAGAAACTTTTAAACTGAAGTTCGGCCATCGGGGATTGAATCATCCAGCGGGTTTAACTGAGCAAATAGAAATTACTAGCCAAAATCATGGTTTTGCGATCGACCCCGATTCCCTAGCCCCTGAAGTAGAAATTACTCATCTCAATTTGAACGATCGCACCGTAGCCGGATTGAAGCATAAAACTCTGCCACTGTTTTCAGTGCAGTACCACCCAGAAGCCAGTCCGGGCCCGCATGACGCCGATTATTTATTCGATCGATTCGTGCAGTCAATGCGAGACAATCAGAAAGTAGCCAGCAGTAAGTAGTCCTTAGTCAGCAGTCATTAGTCAGTAGTCATCAGAGGCTGTTTATGTCGATCGCTTCTGACTAATGACCAATGACTAATGACTAATGACTAAAAAACTGTAGACAAAAGACCAAAAAACTCCTATAATGAAGCCTCGACTTTAAGCCATATCTAGCTAGGAGGGTGTCATTCCTGAGTCATTGACCCTGACCGTTAGCCTCAGAGGCACTCGCGAAGTCAAGAATAACTATCAGTTATTTCGCTTGACTGGCCTGCTGGACGCTTTTTCTGAGGCCACTTTTCGGAAGGTAATAAGCAAATGTATTGACGAGGGCCCAAAACACGTAATTTTGGACTTGTCTCAGATAGACTTTGTGGATAGTTCAGGCTTGGGCGCACTTGTGCAACTTGTCAAAAAAGCCCAAACCTTGGAAGGGACATTGCAAATTGTCTCAAATCCCCGCGTAACTCAGACTGTTAAACTGGTTCGCTTAGAGAAATTTTTGTCTTTGCAGCCTTCGGTTGATGAGGCGGTAAAAAACGTCAAGGATGCTTGACGCCAAAGTGGATTAAATTAGCTATCCGGTTCTAAACGCTGGATAGCAAATTTTTATTTTTTTGCTGGTAAAACAATACCAATTTACCCAGAAGCTGTGACACGCGCCAGCCGCTATTTCTCCGATGCTTAGAGTTTCGGTGGATGGGCAGTAAAATATGTGTGGCAAACACGCGGAAAAATGGTATAAAAATTAGAGCATCCCGATTTGGTAAAAAGCCTTTTTTAGGAGTGCGATCGTCGCGCCAAGCTTTGCCTATATATCTCGCTTCGTGCTCTGAGAGCGAACAGTCCTGTAAAAGCTATAATTGCGGAAGTGACGAAAGACGAAATAAGTAAGTAACTAGAAAAACCAAGCTGTGCGGAAGTTTTATTTAAAAAAGTATGTCGCCGATCGCAGATGACGGACTCAAACTGAGTCTGACGGATATCAGTTTAAATCGAGTGCATCCTGCGAGGGCTACACCAGCAGAAATAGAAAGAATTTCGCCTGCAGCCTGGGCATATTTGGGAGATGCAGTGTACGAACTCTACGTTCGGAGTTCGTACTTAGTGCCACCCAAAAGATTGCAAGCTTATCACGAATTGGTGGTGGGGCAAGTACGAGCCGAAACTCAAGCGCGTCACTTGCGATCGCTCTCTCCTTACTTGAACAGTACAGAATTAGCAATTGTCAAGCGCGGCCGCAATGCTGCAGCGGGCCGTTCTAAGCGAGCAGATCCAGAGATATACCAACAAGCCAGCAGCTTAGAAACTTTGATCGGATATTTGTATCTCACCGATCCCGAAAGATTGACCGAACTTCTGGCACTTTTAGATATTGAGACTTAAAGGATTTAGCAGTTAAGAGTTGCGAATGAGGAGGGATTAATTAACCATCCTTGCACGGCCAACATAAAACCTCAAAAATCTTGATGGGCAAAACAGGATTTATCAGTTATTAACTAGCAATTTGAACACAGCAAAATCCTTGCTCCCTCCCTAGAATATCTAAAATCTCAAAGCCCCAAGATTGCTCCCTCAATCAAGAATCTCAAATCTACAATCTACAATCGACTAGCCTTCAGCCAAAACGTTTTGACTACAAGAAACCAATGAGAAAATTTACCAGACCCAACTCCTCGCGATCGAATTCCGACAGCAAGCCATTCAAAAGCGAAGGCCGCCGTCAGGACTCACAACCATCCTCTCCCCGCTTTGAACGCAAGCCCCGTCCCGATACTCGCGGAGTAGACGCGCCTCAAAAGCGATCGACCTTCGCCCCGCAATCGCGAGAAATGCCCGTGAGAGCAATTTTCAAACGGAGAGTCGATGCCGACAGCCAACCGGAAATTCGCAGAAATAATCATTTCAAAGACAGAGACAGCAGTCCGCAGGAATCCAGGGGCAATTATTACCAAGACAGAGACAGCAGCCCACAGCCGGCCCGCAACAGTTTCCGAGACAGAGACAGAGATAGCAGCCCGCAGCCGGCCCGCAACAGTTTCCGAGACAGAGACAGAGACAGCAGCCCCCAGCCGGCCCGCAACAATTTCCGAGACAGAGACAGAGACAGCAGCCCACAGCGGGCCCGCAATAATTTCCGAGACAGAGACAGCAGCCCACAGGAATCCAGGGGCAATTATTACAAAGACAGAGACAAAGACAATAGCCCGCAGGAATTCCGGGGCAACCATTTCAGAGACAGGGACAAAGACAGAGACACTCGCCCTGTTGACACTGCCTCAAATACAGTCGTGCAACCAGACGCAGACACAGACGACATGATTTACGGTCGCCATGCGGTGCAAGCAGCTTTAGAAACAAACCAAGTCCTCAACCGGATCTGGGTTGTTCCGCACCTGCGCTACGATCCCCGCTTTCATAGCTTGCTAACCGAAGCAAAAGCCAACGGCAGCATTATTGACGAAGTTGACGATTTGCGCCTCGACTACATCACGCGCAAAGCAAACCACCAAGGCGTAGCCGCCCAAGTATCAGCTTACGAATACCTGGATTTGAGCGAACTGATCGCAAAGGCTAAGTCGGCTTGCGAAGATCCAGTAATTGTGGTGGCAGAAGGACTCAACGACCCGCACAATCTAGGGGCGATCATTCGCACCGCAGAAGCATTGGGATCTCAGGGCATGGTGATTCCCCAGCGGCGGGCTGTTGGGATTACCTCGGCAGTGAGAAAAGTGGCAGCAGGGGCATTGGAAAGCCTGCCCGTGGCGAGGGTTGTCAATCTTAACCGGGCGCTGGAAGAACTCAAAGAGGCTGGATTCTGGATTTATGGCACTGCAGCAGGCGTCGGTCAATCTATAGAGACAGTCAAGTTCTCCGGGCCCACTGTTTTAGTGGTGGGTGGTGAAGCTGACGGTTTGAGCCTTTTGATACAGCGCGGATGTGACGGATTAGTTTCAATTCCTTTAAGGGGCCATACTCCTAGCCTGAATGTCTCGGTAGCAACGGGGATGGCTTTATACGAAATTTACCGTCAGCGCGGGCCCAAAAAGTTTCACGTACACGGATCGTAAAGGTGCTTGAAAAAAAGAGCACAACAGAGTAGTTTATTGTGGATGCCGCCCAGAATTGAGTGGCACCACACCCGGAACAAGTAAGGATAGTCGATCGACTGTCGTTACTTGTTCAGGCGAAAGTAGAAGGGGCGTAGCCCCTAGGTTCAAACAGGAATTCGACACCCATCTATTTAGATATATTTAAATAGGTTTCGATCGGTTCTTGGCAGCAGTCAGCCACGTGTAAATAACAAAAGCCTAGGCGTGTTCGCAGCACCCTGAAAACACCGTCAAATACATTAGAAAAGCAGATGAAAGAATTCTTGATTAGCTTGCTCAACTTTTTCGGATTGGCTTGGTGGGTTGAAGTTAAAACTTCAGCGCCGCGGTGCATTTACTATTTTGGCCCGTTCTTAACCGATGGAGAGGCGGAAGCTGCAAAAGCAGGATATGTAGAAGACATAGAAAATGAAGGGGCAGAAGGTGTTAGTGTTTCGATTCACCGCTGCAAACCAATTACTTTGACGGTTGCAGAAGATATGGGAAAGCTTGGTGATGCAGGGCTGTGGCCGGTTTTGAGCGGTCAGTAGCAACAGGGGAGTTTTGAGTTTTGAGAGGGCTACGCTTCCATCGCAACGCTGTGCGGTTTTGAGTGGTGATTTATAACTTCAAAACTGTTGAGTGTTGGGTGATAAATTGCTTGTGACAAAATCCCAACTCAACACTCGCAATTGCCAACTGCTTCGGGGTGACTCTCAATCCAACGATCGATGTCTGCAACTACCCGATCGGGAATTTCCCAAGGGAACAAGTGGGCGGTATTTGGATAGCACTGCCACTGACAATCGTGGAGGTGGCGGGCGGTTTCTAAACTGGATGCTGAGGTGATGTGCCGATCGGCCTCTCCGGCGAGCACCAAGCTGGGACATTGAATGTCGCCGAGGTGGATCAGTCGATCGTATCCTGCCCTGAGAGCGGTATTTAATGCCTTGGTGGCCGTGTTAGAAGTCTTGAGGTAGGCGGGGGTACCTGCCTGTGCTAAGTAGCGGTAAGGGGTGGCTGTATGCTGCTGTATCAAGTAGCGAAAGAGCGATCGCCTAGCAAAAGTATCAATATTCCACTGCCAACCGGGTATCACCCAATTGATAATTCCCGCTAAACCGGTGTAAAGGTTATCTTGCCAAGAGATGGGAGGGTGACTTCCTCGCGGTTTTGCTGCGGATGCAAGTAAAATCAAACCGGTGACTCGCTGGGGATATTTCATGGCTAATTCCATCGCTAAAATCCCTCCCAAAGACCATCCGATCACCAAACACCGATCGACTCCTAATTTGTCTAATAGTGCTTCTAAATCGACCAGATGGTCGGTCATTTCAAAGAAAGTTGAGGTGCGGCTGTTGCCGTATCCGCGCAAGTCTGGGGCGATCGTCTGGAACCGCTTTGATAAGTGTTCTGTGAATACGGACATACAATCGCCGGAACCTGGATGGCCGTGCAAGCAGAGAATAGGAAATCCTTTGCCTTTGACGGAAACACTGAGTTGTTGATGCGGCATTTTTTAACTGTTTGGGCGGTGCGTTGTCCCCCGCTATAAATTGTATATTCCAGCGGTTAAAAGCTGGGGTTTCGGACAATGTAATCGGCAATTTTAGAAATAGACTGGCGCATTTGTAGCTCGCCGCTGCGGCTGTCAATCACAGTAATCACATAGGCTTCGTCGTCAATGCTCATCGCTAAAGTTGTGCCGAGTACCCAGGAATTTTGGCCTGTTTTTTCCCCCAACCACTGAGCTTTCGTTCCTTCCAATGCGGCAAATCCCAGAGCGTGATCGTACTGGCGGTTGAGAGTTTCTATTAATAGTTTAGCACCGGGTGTTTCGCCGTTGTAAATTTGCACCATCATTTCGGTGAGTTCGTTAGCAGTCACGCGGTTGCGACCAGAACCGGGGTTGGAGGGCATAATTCTTTCCCCCATTAATTTGAAGTTGACGCGGGTGACTTCGTAGCCGCTATTATCTAAATATTGATTGATGTAATCCGAACCCAAATAATCGATTAGTTGATTGGTGGCGATATTGCTGCTGTGATAGATCATTTCTTCTAACAGTAGCTGTAGCGGGTAATTGCGATTGGACGTAATCTTTGCCGATGCGTCTTCGGTGAAATTACCCCGATTGACGAATACTTCATGGTTCAGACTAATTTTTTCTTTTTCGACTTTTTGCATCAGGGCGACAGCAATCGGCAATTTAATTAAGCTGGCCGGACTGACAGGAGGCACATCGCCCCGCAGGTGTACGCACTCTCTAGAAAGGTTGCAAATACCGATCGAAGCTTGAGCCGACAAACCGCTTTCCCGGGCAAGCGCACCCAAAAAATCTGATTTTGCTTGCTGCACTTGAAAGGTTGCTGCTGTTAAATTTTCCCGGTATTCTTGAGTTTTTGAGGCACTGAGGGAAGCTAAAAATGAATTTTGAGGAACTTCCTGCAAGTTGTTGAGGGCCTGATGCCAGAAAAATTGAGTTTGCTGCGAAGATTCGATCGACTTATTTTGCTGCAGTTTTGTTTCTACGGCTCGGTTGGCTAAACGGACTGCTTGCTGTAAGTTGTCGTTAGCCCTCTGTTCTACTAATATTTGAGCTTCCACCGCTTGCAACTGCTGTAGTAGCTGTTCTTGAGGATTGGCTGCGAAGGGAACTAAGCCGGAGAGGATGGTTGGTTCTGGGGAGGGAGAGGAGGGTTGTTCTAATTCGGTGATCAGCCGATCGCGAATGTTGTAGAGTTCGTCTAGGGAACGCGGGTTAGATGATTGAGAGAATGAACTTGCGATGGTTAACATCTGAACCAATCCGATGCTGGCTACTACTGCCGCCATCTTGTTGGCGATCGACAAAAAACACCTGATATCTCGCATCTTTAACATCCTTAACACCACCACATTCAATATAAGCAGCTATTGTTACTTCAGTCAAACAGTTTTAGATTTTAGATAAGAGAACAAATCTTAAATCTAAAATCTAAAATCTAAAATGGTTTTGATCGCGCCAATATTGCAAAATATTACCAAAATAAAGGGAGCGATCGCACCAAAGCAATCAACCCCCTTTAAATATTGCGAACTATCTACTTTTTGCGCCGCCGTCGCCAGTCAGCACCCAACCGCTTGAGGTAATCCCAGCCGCGTTGGGGCCAGACATGATCGCTACCGATTTTTTCGGCAATCCAGCGAGCAACTTTGGGGCCTGTCCAGTCTCCGCCGTCGGGGGCAGGGCCTTGCAGCGCTTGTCGCAGTTCTTCTTGCTGTTCAGGATTCAGCAAGGATTTCGCAGGAGGGGGCTGGCGGTCTCCGCTGCGGTTCCTGACAGAGTTAGGCCCTTCTCGGTTGTAGCGCTGGACAATTTCTTTGGCATAGTCGTAGTTGAGGCCTACGACTTGGGCTGCTTGTTTGATAGTCCAATTTCTGGAAACTAAGAGCAGCAAGTGCCAGCGGCGTGACTCTGTGGTGTTTTGTGCCTGCCGGTAGCGAATTTTGAGTTCCTCTGCCGTCAGGTGGGATTCTAAGTGAGCTTTAGGTGGCATTCCTCCAACGGGGCATCGGGAACTTCTTACCATATATCTTTGGTTTTGGGGATAATTCCGGATGAAATTATTTTCCTGGGGATCGTTCGGGCAAATTAAGTAGCTTTTTTTACCCCAGATGCACGCAGCTAGTCACATTTGAGGAAGGACTGCTGTTTTTTTGCAGGTGCGTGCAACAGGAGACCTCGGCGTGGCGGTGAGCGTTTCGAGCTTTTTTGTCAACCCCAGATTTCTGACAGGCTTTTTGACCGAAAGCATCCAGGATACAAGCCCCTGGTTCATTCCTTCGCAGACTCAGGACGGAGAAATAAAAAATCTGTATCCGATGAAACTTGCCCCCCGAATTTATCTTTTGACTAAAAAAGCGCTCTTAGTAAACTAATCCTAATTATTGGGGAATATCAACTATTATCTAATATTTTATTACTCCTAATTGTCTAGCTAATTTTTATTATATAAAAATTTTTAGGCTAATAAGCTCGTTGAGAATTAGATTTTAATGTTTTGCTTTCAGTTTATCAAAATAAATTAAATTCCACCAAGTAGTAATTCTTTATCAAGTAAATTTTTAATATTAGCTGAGTATATTTATCGGAATAAAGCAGTCACCATCTGGAATTAGTTTATTCTTTGATTTTTTTTAATACCATAAATTTGGGGTGCCGTCTAAGAGAACCTGGGTTCTAATATTTTAGAATTTAGATGACTGAATTGGGAAGAACTAATTTCCTAATGAGAGTGATCTTGCATACACATTCTTGGAGGAAGAACCACATTATGTAGGGGCCGCATTGCACACCTTACCCCTTACTCATATAAATCTCGCGTCAAACCACTTTTTGCATCAGTCGTGATATAGTTGCCTTTTTGATTTGTTAAAAGATTAGGTAAAAAACTCGATCGCTATTTTGTGTTCGGTGGGATTTGGGCAATTTAATCTATTGTAGATAAAATGCCCGATCGCGCGTTAGCGGAGCCCTCTTCGAGGCTGGAACTTTCGCCACAAAAATAGCCGACTTTGCCCTCGGGCTGTAAGCAGGTACAATTGCCAGTTATATTAACTGTATTGTCTCAAAGTAGAAATGATAAAGGTACGAGCATGGCATCCATCCGCGAGTTGCACCGACAACTGGTCAATAAAGAACGCTCTGCTGTGGAAATTACTCAAGAAGCATTAGACCGAATTACCCAGCTAGAGCCGAAGTTGAAAAGCTTTCTGTGCGTGACGGCAGACAGCGCATTGGCGCAGGCCCATAAAGTGGATGCCCAAATCGCAGCCGGAGAGCAAATTGGCCTGTTGGCCGGCATCCCGATCGCCGTTAAAGATAATATGTGTACCGAGGGCGTTCCCACAACCTGCGCCTCTCGAATTTTGGAGAATTTTGTTCCTCCCTACGATGCCACTGTCGTCTCCAAACTCCAAGCAGCCGGTGCGGTGATTGTGGGTAAGGCGAATATGGACGAGTTTGCAATGGGGAGCTCGACGGAAACTTCTGCCTATCAAGTTACCGCGAATCCTTGGGACTTGGAGCGCGTGCCCGGAGGGTCTTCTGGCGGTTCTGCCGCAGCGGTAGCCGCCGAAGAATGTGTCGTGAGTTTGGGTTCGGATACAGGGGGCTCAATCCGCCAACCTGCTGCTTTTTGCGGTTTGGTGGGGCTGAAACCGACTTATGGATTGGTTTCTCGCTACGGTTTGGTCGCCTATGCTTCTTCTCTCGATCAAATCGGGCCCTTTGGCCGGACTGTTGAGGATGCGGCGATTTTGTTGGGGGCGATCGCGGGTTACGATCCGAGAGATTCCACGAGTCTGAATGTTCCAATTCCTGACTATGCCCAAGCTTTGAGACCCAGTTTGCGACCGAAGGGTCAGATTAGAATTGGTGTAATTAAAGAAACTTTTGGTGTAGGGTTGGAATCGGGGGTTAAAGAAGCCGTTACTAAGGCGATCGAACAATTTCAACAATTGGGAGCAGAAATTCAAGTAATTTCTTGTCCCCGGTTCCGCTACGGTTTGCCCACTTACTATATCATTGCTCCCTCGGAAGCTTCGGCGAATTTGGCGCGATATGATGGAGTCAAGTACGGTTTCCGGTCTCCAGACCCCGATAATCTTTTGGATATGTATGCCAAAACTCGCTCTCAAGGGTTCGGTGCAGAAGTTAAACGCCGGATTGCGATCGGCACTTACGTACTCTCGGCTGGATATTACGATGCCTATTATCTAAAAGCTCAAAAAGTTCGGACTTTGATTAAAGAAGACTTTGAAAAAGCTTTTTCTCAAGTTGATGTTTTAGTCTGTCCCACTGCTCCTACTACCGCATTTAAAGCAGGCGAAAAATTCAATGACCCCCTGAGTATGTATTTGTCAGATTTGATGACTATTCCCGTGAATCTTGCTGGTTTGCCAGCTTTGAGTTTGCCCTGCGGATTTGATGATAAAGGACTGCCCGTGGGTATACAACTGATTGGTAATGTTTTGCAAGAATCTCGGTTGTTTCAAGTGGCTCACGCTTACGAACAGTCTACGAATTGGCACTTACACCACCCGGAATTGGATTAATTTTTGAAAATCGGCGGAATGCTGCGGCGGAAGTTAGTAATCGATCTTGGCTAATTGTCTGAATTAATCATTTGCCATTAGCTTTTGAGCGATCTCTAATTTCCCGCGTGCTCTATCTATGAACAAGTTGCTAGTATTCCTTTTGTCTAAATCGCTAATAGCTTTTGGGATAGTTTTGGCCGTTGCTTATTCTGCTGCTTGTGTATTCCTATTTGTAGCACAAGGTAAGTTTATCTTTTTTCCCGCGCGGGCGATCGAAACTACGCCAGATGATTTTCAGTTGAAATATCAAGATGTCTGGTTGCCAATTCCAACTAAAACAGGCGCGGTGGACAGCGTGCACGGGTGGTGGATTCCTGCATCGGGAAATCCCCCCAGCCCCCCATTAGCAAGGGGTGGAGCAAGAAAGGGGGAGTCATTCCTGGGTACCCCCCAAAGTGACAAACGGGCCATCGCTGCGGTTCCCGCCCTTAACAAGGGATTAGGGGGGGTAGTTTTGTATCTGCACGGCAATGCTTCAAATGTGGGAGCAAATGTCGAACACGCTTATCGATTTCATAGATTAGGTTTGTCGGTATTTGTGATGGATTATCGTGGTTATGGAAAAAGCCAGGGCGATTTTCCGAGTGAATCTCAGGTTTATGAGGATGCTCAACTTGCTTGGGATTATTTGGTGCAACAGCGGGGGATTAACCCGAATCAAATTTATCTCTACGGTCATTCTTTGGGAGGCGCGATCGCGATCGACCTAGCTGTGCGTCACCCGGAGGCGGCGGGGTTAATCGTAGAAGGCTCTTTTACTTCGACGCGGGCGATGGTTAATTTCCAAAAAGGGCTGTTTTGGATGTTTCCCATAGATTTGTTGCTAACACAGCGTTTTGATTCTCTTTCAAAAGTCGATCGCCTGCAAATGCCCGTGCTGTTTATTCACGGGACTGCTGACAATGTAGTTCCAGTGGAAATGAGCAAAAAAATGTTTGAGGCAGCACCGGAGCCCAAACAGTTGTACATAGTTCCTGACGGAGGTCACACTAATGTGGCACAGATCGGGGGCGCAGAATATCTGCAAATACTGAGCCAATTTTTAGGTTCTTCAAAGTAGATAAAAGCTATTGGCGGTAACAGGTTAAGTTTGATATCTGTACCGCCTGCTCGCACTTCTAACAGTACATATTTAAAGCGGAGCAGTTATCCCGATGATACCGCTTAGTATAACCTTAATACATTCAGCCACCAATCATTCAAGGCATAGCAATAATTGCAGTAATTGTTCGTGCTTATAGCTTGTTCTTTTTTAACTTCGCAGCCTCGCCGAGATGTTTTTTTGTTCGGCATCCGGGCGCCGCAGAGATTGGCATCTGTGAGATTAGCTTTGTTCAATCTCGCATCCCTCAAGTCGGCCGATCTAAGGTCGGCACCGCTGAGATTTGCACCGCTTAAATCGGCTTCTTGGAGGTCGGCACCGCTAAGATTTGCACCGCTTAAATCGGCATTTCTCAGGTCGGTTCTACTTAGTTTAGCGGCGCTCAAATTACTGCATTTTAAGTTAGCCAACTGGAGGGATGCGTCTCGCAAAAAACTTTCGCTGAGGTTGGCATTTTCTAAGTTGGCTCCCCTGATGTCTGCCCTGCTCAGGTCGGCTTTGCGGAGGTCGGCGTCAGCCAAAAAGGCGTTTCTCATGTTGGCGTTGTTTAAATTAGCTTCCATTAAGTCAGCCGCAGTCAAGTCGGCATCAACTAAGTCGGCCCTGCTGAGAGTGGCGCGGCTCAAGGAAGCGCCAAACAAATCTGCACGGCTCAAGGAAGCGCCAAATAAGTCACATCCGGGACATCCTCTGGTTTCTAGCAGCCGCTTGACTAGAGACAGATTTTGAGCTTGTAAGGGAAGTGCGGCGCAAAATGGGAGTAGCATTATCGCTGCAGTCAGAATTTTGAGTTTGATTTGGGTCATAGTCGGGGTAAGTTCTGTAACTGCCTTTCATCACCGATTTGTCTCCTGGACTTACGCGCGGGAGACCAAAAACCAGGTTTCCTCATTAATTCCTCGCTGTCAAACCCAATATTCTGAGCAGAAACTGGGTTGTTTGCGTAAGTCCTAGTCTAGTGGATGGATGCGACTCGACGGTGTAAGGTTCGATCGCGCTCACGGATATTACTTACGCCTTCGGGATGAAAGCCCGCACATCAAGGCTCCGTGGCAGCGAACGGCGAACGGCCGGAGGCGCTAAATGCCTGTGATTCGGGAACTGGCGACGGCTGCGGCAAGTGACCGACTCCGACAACGGATAAGTATTGGTAATCGATGGAGTTGGATTTAGCTGCAGAGGGCGATCTTTCTCCGTACAGGCGATCGGTAAATAAGCCAATTGGCTTAGACTCTTAAGACATATTGCTGATGCACTGCCTTCTCTAAAAAAGATAGCATTTTTGTATGATCCCCGAAATAATACCGAGCCAGCAAGTATAAAAAAAGTACCAAATGTCTCGGCGGGTGGGAAAATAGGGTACAGCTAATACTTTCAGAGGAGGAAAATAGATGTCGAACAGCATAGATCAACTTGCAGAAGGCGGCAGGGGAATCAAACTCATGTGGCAGATTGCAGACGATATCAGTTACACTCGGACTCTCGACAATCGAAATTGTTTGTCGCTGAGTAAAACTTACGAAGTAGAAGGTCGCAATCAATCCCAAAATATAAAAAAAGCTAGCGTTTTAGATGGGTTAATGAATTTATTAAATACCTGGGATTGGCAGCCTGAAACAGAGCAGGAAGAAGAGCTGCATGAAACTTGTATTCAACATATTAGCCTGCAAGTGAACACAGATGTGAATGCTTTAACTCAAGTTTTGTTGTGGTTTGAGCAGTTGAAAGATCTATCGCTCCCCAATGAAGTTTGGTTGAACTTGCAGTTGGCGTTGGCTGAAGGTTTCAGTAATGCAGTTCGCCACGCTCACAAAAATCTGCCAGTAGAAACTCCTGTGCAACTCGAAATTACGGTGTTTAACGGACGATTGGAACTCAAAGTTTGGGATTGCGGGCCGTGTTTTGATTTTGATGCTAAGCTAAAGGAAATTCTGGCAGCAGATAGAAATAACGGCTTGGATTTAGAGGTTTTGAACGATGCTTGCTTGATGCCTAGCAGACAAAAAACTTTGGAACCGTCTCTATTTCTAATTGCTGGGTAGCTTTGGAGTGAGGGACAATTAACAGACTGGCACGGTGAAAAAGGTGTTATGCTAAAAACGGTGTTAGGGGGAAAGTTACGGGTTTTGTCTCCGCGTGGGTGAGGGGTTTTGGATAGTGCCAACCTGCTGCGGCTTGGGTTAAGAGCTATGGTCTTGGGTGATTCTATAGCGGTTCAAAAGAAACGGGTGCATCTGTCTAATTAAATATTAAAAACTAAACATTAAAAGTTAAAAATTATTCACACTAATTTTTGAGCTTTTAATTTATCATAGTATCTGGTCGCTCACCAATTACTAATGATTTCCAAAGAAACTTTATTTGTTCTGTCTCTATTTCCATACTTGGGATTTCTCTGGTTTTTGACTCGATCGAGAAAAACACCCCGTTTAGCTCTGATGGGATTTTACGGCACTCTCGTTTTTGTAGCGGTGACGATTCCCGCCGCAATTTACGCAAAAGTTGCCTACAACGAGTCACTAGCAAATGTTGATTGGCTGCACGGTTCTGCGGAACTATTCTTAACACTTGCCAATATTTTATTAGTTTTAGGCTTTAGAGAAGCGGTGATTAAAGCCAAAGCATCGTCACAGAAGGGTGGTGAGGAGCAAGAGTGTCTTTTAGATGGGGGAAAATAGCCGGGATCACGTCAGTTTGGTATTTACTCTCCGCAGAAATGCTCCAGAATAGCCGTAATTAACACTTAACTGTTGACATACCAGTTTGTGAGCCGCCAACCGGCAAAATTTTAGGAAAGCATTAGAATATATGGAAACTCACATCAAGCACTTCTAGTGTCCTCACCTTGGTTTCTTGCCACGGGCTCAACTTGAGAGCCGACATTTTAGGTTAAGAAAGCGAGTTTCTCAGGTATTATCGAGAATGGTGCTCTGGGCGTGAGTGGAAACAGACTACCATATTGCTAAGTTTAGCTGTGGTGGGAATCTCCAGGCCGGAAAAAAGATGAGCTATTGCCTCAATCCCCATTGCCAAAAGCCGCAGAATGCTGACTCAACCAATTTTTGTCTGGCGTGCGGCTCTAAATTGCTACTGAAAGAGCGTTACCGCGCCATTCAACCTATCGGTGAAGGAACATTTGGCAGAACTTTTTTAGCTGTCGATGAAGATAGGTTGAAAACTCCCTGCGCCATCAAACAATTTTTCCCCCAAGTTCAAGAAAAGGCTGAATTAGAAAAGGCAACTGCACTGTTCAAACAAGAAGCTCACCGACTGCACGAACTCGGAGAGCACCCGCAGATTCCAAGTTTGCTGGCTTCTTTTGAACAAGCCAAACGTCTGTATCTTGTGGAAGAGTTAATCGAGGGAAATAATTTGTTTCAGGAGTTGCACCAGCGGGGAGCTTTTAGCGAGGAACAGATTTGGGAATTGTTGATCAATTTGCTGCCTGTTTTGCAATTTGTTCACGAGCAGCAGGTGATTCATCGGGATATTAAGCCGGAAAATATTGTGCGGAGAACTCCCCAAACCTTGTGGGCGGCGGCGGGATACAGCACCTCAACTCCTGGTAAAGGAAAAGGAGGGGCAAATTTACCTCAATCTTCTGCTGGTATGAAAGGGCTAATTGTCGCTGAATCTCCGGCTGTACAGGGGAAGGCGATGGGGGGTCAGTTTGTGCTCGTAGATTTTGGAGTTGCTAAGCACATTACCGGCCTTTCTGAGGCGCAAACTGGAACGATAACTGGAACTGCTGGCTATGCGCCCATCGAACAAATTCGCAGTGGCAAGGCGTATCCGGCGAGCGACCTTTACAGTTTGGGCGTTACCTGTATTCACCTGCTAACTGGGGCAGTATTGAAGGATTTGTTCGATGCTTTGGAATGCAAATGGATTTGGCGATCGCACTTGGCGCAAAAAGGCATAAAAGTCAGCCAAAAATTAGCAACTATTTTGAATAAATTGCTCAAAGATTCGGTACGAGAGCGATATCAATCCGCTGCTGAAGTGTTGCAAGACTTGGTAAATGTTGGGCAATATCCCCGCTCTCAAATCAGTTATAATTCGCCCACAAAAATAGCTATTAATTCGCCAGTAACTAACTCGCAGCCCAATAAGGCAACCGCCGTCTCCGCCGCGCCGCCCCCCAAGATTCATGTTGTGCCATCCGCTGGCAATCCGAAATTATTGTCTAATAACTGGCGGTGCGATCGCATTCTCCACGGTCATTCAGCCTCGGTTAATGCTGTTGTTATTAATCCTCAAGGCAATATTCTCGCTAGCGCCAGCGATGATAAAACAATTAAGCTGTGGGATCTGCAAACAGGTGAATTCATCCATACTTTTTTCGGCCATTCCGCAACGGTTGATGCTGTGGCAATCAGCCCAGACGGGAGAATGCTAGTTAGCGGCAGTTTTGACAGAAAAGTCATTGAGTGGAAGCTGGATAAAAAGGCGATGATTCGCGAATTTTACAGCGATTTTGGTTCGCCGTACAGTCATCGCTACGGCTCCGTGTACTCGGTGGCTTTTAGTTGCGACTCTGGAGCGATCGCGAGTGCCAGCGGCGACAAGAGTATTAAATTGTGGAACCAGCGCAACGGAGCATTGGTTCAAAAGCTTTCGGGACATTCTGACAAGGTTTTATCTGTTAGTTTTCGCCCTCAAAGTATGATGCTTGCCAGCGGTAGTGCTGACACAACTATCAAGATGTGGCTGGTAGGTATTGGGGAGAGTGTACGGACTTTTGTCGGTCATTCAGATTGGGTTTATGCGATCGCATTTAGTCAAGATGGCAAGATGATTGTCAGCGGAAGTGCCGATGCTACTGTTAAATTGTGGAATGCCGATACAGGGGAATTGATTAATACTTTGAGGGGGCATTCTGATGCGGTGATTTCGGTGGCGATTAGTCCCGATCGCGAAACGATGGCTAGTGGCAGTCGAGACGGTACGGTTAAACTCTGGAACCTTGAAACAGGAGAATGTTTGTGCAGTCTGGCTGGGTACAATCCGGTGGCTTTTAGTCCTGACGGTCAAACTTTAGTCACCGGTGGGAATGACGGCGAAGTGTTAATTTGGCGGGCGTCTGTTTAGTTGGGCGAGATAAGTGACATACTTGTGAAGGCGATCGGTGTCAGTGTCAAGTAAACGACTGGCCCAAGAATGTACATTAAGTTGCGATCGCATTTCTCGAAACACCGCAGCATCCCCGCGATTGTCTAGAGGAAAAACCCAAGCATCAAATCCAGCCGACTTTAGACGGCTAACAGTTCCCTCGCCATCTTGCACCCACAATTGAGGGTTAATGCGAAGGGGTTGACAGGAATATTCACCGACAACAATTCCCCCCACAGAAACGCTAGCATCTTCTCCCCGATTGGAAAGTTCTTGCAAAATAGCTTTGAGGGAATTGAGTTTTTTCCCGTCTTGTACTTGCTGCGGTGTCAGCTTGACAATCACCATTTCTAGAACTTCCACAGGTTTTGTCGATCGTACAACGTTGACTGGTTCGGCCGGCCAATGGTTATTTATTTCCGGTTCCGCCTTCTCGATTTCCTCTTCAACCTGTACTGTTTCTACCGGCTTTGCAGTGTCTACAATTATCTGAATTTCCTCCCCATCTTTCTCGATTTTTCCACTAATCTGTAAGATAGCATTCTCTACAATGTAAGGTTTCACTTGTTCGTAAGCCTTGGGGAACACAACAGCTTTTATTTGATGTGTCAAATCTTCTAACTGCAAAATTGCCATCGCATCGCCTTTTTTAGTCACTACCATTTTGATAGCGCTGAGCATGACAATAACTGATACTTTCCCCTTTTTATCTGCTAACTGTTCGAGAGTCACAACATCGGGGTCTTCGTTTACTTGCATGAGAAACTTTAGGGGATGTTCTGACACATAAAAGCCAAGCAGTTCTTTTTCTAAACGCAATTTCTCCTGTTTGTCATAATCTGGTACCAATTTAGATTTTGGCGCCGACTCATAGGTATTGACCGACTTACCAAAGCTATTCGCGCCTAACAAGTCAAAAAGATTACCTTGGCCGCTTTCTCTGTCTCTTTTGCGGTCTTGCGCCCATTTCATCACCCCTTCGAGGTCGTTTACTAATTGATGACGGTTGGGGTCAATTTTATCAAAAGCACCGCATTGAATTAATGCTTCTAAAGCGCGGCGGTTGACAGAATGGAGATTTACGCGATCGCACAAATCAGCCAACGATTTAAACTTACCCTCTTCCTGCCGGGCCGCCAAAATATTTTCAATAGCCCCTTCACCCACATTTTTAACCGCCGAAATTCCAAACAAAATTTTATGTTTTTCAGCTTTAGTCATCTCCATCGGCAATGGCGTAAAAGTTAGTTCAGAACCATTAATATCAGGCGGCTCAACGTCAATCTTCAGCTTGAGACAATTAGCAATATATCTCTGTACCTTCTCCTGGTCGCCTCTGTTAGCAGTCAGCAATGCAGCCATGTACTCTACAGGAAAATTTGCCTTTAAATAAGCAGTTTGATAAGTGATATAGGCATAGGCCATTGAATGGGATTTATTAAAGCAATATTCTGCGAATTGAAGCATTTGCCCGAACAAGTCTTCGGCAATTCTTTGAGTGACACCATTCTTAGTCGCCCCATCAATAAATATTTCCTTTTGCTTCTGCATTTCATCAGCCTTCTTCTTACCCATTGCGCGACGCAGCAAGTCAGCTTGACCTAAAGAATAGCCCGCCAAATCTTGAGCCATCCGCATAATTTGCTCTTGGAAACAAAGCGTTCCATAAGTCTCTTTTAAAATCGGCTCTAACAGCGGATGGTCATATTTAACCACCTCTCTACCGTGTTTGCGATCGATAAATTGTGGAATCAAACCAGCATCCAGCGGGCCGGGACGATAAAGCGCCAGAATAGAAGAAATATCATCCAGACAGGAAGGTTTAATTTTTTTTACTACATCCAGCATCCCAGAAGATTCTAGCTGAAAAATACCTTCTAAATCTCCTTTTTCTAATAGTTGATAAGTTTTTGCTACATCAGGGGGCAACTTGTTATTCCTAGTAAATGTCTCTTGAGCTCTGCGTTCTATATTAGAAGGCAAGCCTTCGGCATCGATAGTTATATCCTGCGTGTGCTTAACATAATCAACTGTTTTTTGGAGAGTTGTTAAATTTTTAAGTCCCAGAAAGTCCATTTTCAGTAGCCCCAAAAATTCCAAGTCTTCCATGAAATATTGGGTGATTACAGCGCCTTCATTATTCTTTTGCAATGGTACAATTTCATCAAGGGGGACGGAAGAAATTACCACACCGGCGGCATGAACACCATAGGTTTTGTTAGTTCCTTCAATGCGAATTGCCATGTCAATCCACTGACGCACTGGGACTTCGGTGCCAGTTTCTGCATTTATGCAAATTGTATTTTCGTAGTTGTCTCTAAATTCCTGTGCAGGTGTTGCATCGGAAATCATCACTTTTAGTTTTTCCGGTTTCCCCCGCGACACGGGAATCATTTTTGCCATTTCGTCTGCTTTTTTGTAGGGAATACCTAAAACTCTGGCAACATCTTTCAAGACAGCTTTTGATGTCATTCTGTTAAAGGTAATAATTTGCGCTACTCGGTCTTCGCCATATTTTTCAGTAACGTATTTAATCATGTCGTCGCGCCTTTCTATGCAGAAATCGCTATCGATATCTGGCATAGATTTGCGTTCGGGATTGAGAAATCGCTCGAATAGTAATCCGTGATGTACAGGGTCTATATTGGTAATTTTGAGGACGTAGGCAACTAAAGAACCTGCGGCCGAACCACGTCCGGGTCCGACGGGAATATTGTTGTCTCTAGCATATTTCATGTAGTCCCAAACTACTAAAAAATATTCTGAAAAGCCCATCAGCTGAAGCATTTTCAGCTCGTATTCTAGTCTTTGTTTGTAGACTGGGGGGATTTCATTTCTGGTGCGGGCTTTGAGGCGTTCTAACAGTCCCAGCCAAGATATTTCTTCTACATAAGTATCGGCTGTATGTTCGGGGGGAATTGGAATTGTGGGAATTCGAGCTTCTCCTGTGAGCTCGTATCTCGATACTTTATTTGCGACCTCTAGGGTATTTTCGATCGCCTCTTTGATTGTTTCATCATCCAAATGGTCTCGAAACAGTTGCGCCATCTCGTCTGCGGACTTCAAATACTCAGTGCCGCTGTAGCGCATCCGCTTGTCTTCTTCAATCAGTTTGTTGGTGTTAATGCACAGCAAAGCATCGTGTGCTTCTACGTCGTTGCAGGAAATATAGTGAGAATCATTGGTTGCAATTATTTGAATGTTGAGTTCGCGGGCAATTTTAACGAGTTCAACATTAACAATCCGATCTTCCGGGGAACCGTGGTCTTGAATTTCTAAATAGTAATCTTCTCCAAATACTTCTTTATACCATCTGGCTACTTCGCGGGCAGTATCTAGCTTGTTTTGCAGAATCATTTGGGGAACTTCGCCGCCCAAACAAGCACTGGTGACAATTAAACCTTCGGAGTATTGTTTTAGCAGTTCCTTGTTGATGCAAGGTCTGGCAAAAATACCTCTTTCAGGCATTCCCTTTAAGTGGGAAATTGTGGTTAGTTTGACGAGGTTTTTATAACCTTGGGTATTTTTAGCTAAAACAACTTGATGGTATTTTCTTCTACCTCGAACTTTTACTTCAATGTCGCCGTTGACGACATACATTTCATTGCCAATAATCGGCTTGATATTTTTATTTCTGCAAACTTTGATTAGCTCGATCGCGCCGTACATCACCCCGTGGTCTGTAAGGGCGATCGCGGGCATCCCCAATTCCACCGCCCGTTCTGCGAGCTGCTGTAGCTGAGACGCCCCATCTAGTAAGCTATAATCGCTGTGAATGTGCAAACCAACGAAAGACATAGGGATTTAAAATATAAGATTTGAGAATTTAGATTTTACACCATTGGCGTGTCAAAAGGTAAAATAAAAACAAAATTTTATATCACTTTTGAGCTGGTTTGGGTTGGGGGGTCTGATGTAGCAGCGCATCAGTTCGCCTCCGCCGTATTTGTTAACAATTATCAATTGTTGAGTGACGAGTTAAAAGTTAGGCGTTAAAATCTTGAGTGCTATAGTTAAGCATTTGCTGTTATTTTTAAAGCTCAAAAAAAGGTAATTAAATGCTGCATAATTATCAAATAGCTCTCGAAGAAATTCCATCACTAGCTCAAACTATTGGGGAGCAGTTTAGCAGTTTGCCTCAAGTTGTGGCTGTCGTTTTAGCAGGTTCTCGAACAACTATAGTTACGGATGAGTCGTCGGATTTTGATTTTTACGTGTATGTTGAAGAGGATATTCCTGTTGACATACGCGAGGCGATAGCGAGACAATTTTCCGATCGCATCGCCATCAACAATCAATTTTGGGAACCCGGCGACGAGTGGATAGATATTAACACTGGCTGCGGTATAGATATTATGTACCGCAAGCCCGAATGGATCGAAGAAGAACTCGATCGCGTCCTTGTCAAACATCAAGCATCAGTAGGTTATTCAACCTGTTTTTGGTGGAACGTTCTCACCTCAGTATCATTGTATGACAGAGACGGTTGGTTTCAGCAATTGCAAGCTAATGTCGATCGACCTTATCCAGAACAACTCTGTCAAGCGATAATTGCCAAAAATTATCCGATTTTGCGCCACCAGATTTTTTCATTTCGCCACCAGTTAGAATCCGCTGTTTTGCGCCGCGATTCAGTAAGTATTATCCATCGAACAGCAGCTTTTTTAGGCAGTTATTTTGATATTGTTTTTGCTGTTAATTCTATCCCTCATCCTGGCGAAAAGCGTCTGGTAGAAAGGGCCACAGCTTTGTGTTCAAAATTGCCGGAAGATTTGGACAGCCAGATTGACAGTCTAACTAATTGTGTTTCGTTACCTGCGGGCGATCGCCAAATTTTACATTGTCTTGATGGACTGGTTGACAGTCTCGATCGCTTGTTGATTGAGGCAGGTTTAATTGCTACTAATTCTCTCGCTAACTAGGTACGTGCCACAAAACAATAGTTCCATATCGTAGGGTTAGCAGTGTGTACCTCCCTAAATCGCGATCGAACTTTTACAAACTTGCTTGTTGCAAATAACGCTCCAAGTCTTTAACTCGTTCTTGTGTCACCCTCGCTCTGCAATAACCGTAGGTAGAAGCAGCCAAAGTTCCACCTTCAAACTGTCCCATTTCATAATTGCAAGATTCATCTCTAAACTTGAGCCAACTACGCTGTGCTACTATCAATCTTTGCTTTTGTTTGCTGTTGAGTTTCGGCTGAAGTTGCTGATATACTTGATTGAGTTTTCTGTCTGCTGCCTGAAACTCTTGACTGGAACAGGTATTCTGCTCCTGTGTAGTTTGAGGACTTTTGCAGTTAGGCTGTTGGGCGAGTAGCAAGGAAGTGTTGCTGGCTTTGCTGGGAAGCAAAAATCCGGCTGTCAACAAAAGCAAACTCGCCGCAAATTTTACCCAAATAGTGCTATTTTTCACTTCGTTTCTCCTTGTTTTACTCTTTAATTTTCTCTGCTGGCTGAGCCGATCGCCAAATCCACCAAGCCGCCGCCCATAGAGTAAAATTGCCGATGAGAGTCATCCCCGCTTGCAGGGTAACAATCCATTCTAGGGCTGGGGAGTTGTCAAAATAGTGCCATGTACAGGCACACATTGCGCTGACGAGAGCGGGCAGCATTCCGGCGGAAAGGGCCCACCAAGCTCGGTTTTGAGTGACTTCGCCGTAAGTCCAAATTAACCAGATGGCGGCAATCCACTCGATGACGCTAGAGATGTGAATAATCCAGGTGGGAATTGACAAAGCGTGCATTTTTTGTATTGTGAACCAAGATGAAAAATTTATCGATAACGAAGATAAAAGATTTATCTATCGGGACTTACGAAACTGTCATATAAAGTATGATGCGTCATACAATTTTAGATTAGCGATTTGAGATTTTATTAGATTTGCGATTTGAGCTGACTGATGACGTAAAGCCTTGAAGCTTGCTGACAGTAACATTTTTTTGGTACTAGGATCAAATCTCAAATATCAAAAAAATCTAAAATCTAAAATCTAAAATAGTTAGATTCCCCACCACAAACACAGAAAAGAGTAGAAATGCGAGCAATTTTGTGCGGCTATTACGGTAAAGGCAACGGCGGCGACGAGGCGCTGTTGGCATCGCTACTGCAAATGTTACCAGATGGCGTGACGCCGATCGTCCTGTCTGGCAATCCTGTCGAGACAAATCAGCGGTACGGGGTAGCTGCACGCGATCGCATGAATGCGTTCCAAGTTCTCGAAGCACTCCGCACCTCCGACGCCCTAATCTGGGGCGGCGGTAGTTTAATCCAAGACGCTACTAGCATTGCGAGCCCTTTCTATTATGGGGGTTTGATGGGATTAGCGCAGCGGATGGGCTTAAAAACTGTTGCCTGGGCCCAGGGAATTGGGCCTTTGAAGCGCGAAATGACTCGCAAGTTATCTCAGCGCTGTTTTGCTGGATGCACCGCCGTCAGCGTGCGCGATAAAGGTTCAGCTACTTTACTTGCAGATTGGCAAATTCCCTTTACTTTAGCGCCCGATCCCGTGTGGGCTTTGGAGAATTCTCCCGTGTCGGGTTTGTGGGATTTACCTGCGCCCAGAGTTGCTGTTTGTTTGCGTTCTCATCCTACACTAACTCCCGCGCGTTTGTCAATCTTAACTCAAGCTTTAGTTGACTTTCAAAAAGCAACTCGCACCTTAATTTTGCTGCTGCCTTTTCAAGCGTCTCACGACTTAGAAATTGCGAAACATTTGCACGACGCCCTGCCGAAAAGAAGCCGCATCCTCAGTTTAGACGATCCGAGAAAATTGAAAGGAGTATTCCGGGGAGTCGAAATGGCGATCGGGATGCGCTACCACAGTTTAATTATGGCAGCATCCGAAGAATGCCGCTGTTTTGCCCTCAGCTACGATCCCAAAGTCAGCCAGTTAATGGACGAGTTAGAAATGCCGGGATACTTATTATCAGAATTGCCAGACGATCCTTATTTAATCAGCAAAACCTGGATGGAACACTATGCTAACGGCGACGCCTTATCGCCAGACAGGATAAAATTTATAGTAGAGCGATCGCTCTTTCACCGCGAAGTATTGCGAGCCGCGCTCCAGCAGTCTCCGTAAGAGGTAAAATATCGTGACAGCCAGTACAGCCGACTTAAAAATTACCTGGGAAAAATTGCCAGACGACTTCATTTTAGACGAGGAACCTGTGGAAAATATCGACCAACCCTTGCTGGCTGCCGCCTTGGGGGAAATCTTAGAAATCGCAGGGCTAATTGTAACAGGAATATTAGTTGCCCCAAACATGGGAATTTGTGCGACAGTAGACAGCAAGCTAGTAATCAAAGCTCCAGATTGGTTTTATGCCCGCAACGTCCAGCCGCTTTCTAGTCAAGAAATTCGCCGCAGTTACACTCCCAACTTAGAAGGAGAAGTCCCGGCGATTGTCATGGAATTCTTATCAGCTACTCCCAACGATGAATATTCGATAAAACCAACGTATCCGCCGGGAAAATGGTTTTTTTACGAGCAAGTATTGCGAGTGCCAATTTATGTACTTTTTGAACCTGCCGCCGGAGTTCTCGAAGTCTATCAGTTGAATTCATCAGGGAGATATCAAGTACAGCAGCCGGATTCAAACAATCGTTATTGGATTGAAGGAGTTGGGTTATTTTTGGGTGTTTGGCAGGGAACCAAGGCTGAAAGAACCGGATATTGGTTGCGGTGGTGGGATGAGAGCGGAGAGATGTTATTGTGGGGAGCAGAAATGGTAGAAAGGGAACGGCAGGAAAAAGCAAATGTTCAACAGCGGGCCGATCGACTAGCCGCCCAATTAAGAGCAGCAGGCCTTGAACCAGAAGCCTAATGCAATAATGAGCAATTTAAAATTGTTCCTCTGCAATTTTAAATTGCTCATTAATTAAAAAGTATTGAACAACCTCGCAAAAATCAATATTTATCTGCGTTAATCAGCCTTCATCAGCGGTTAAAAATTACCTTCAGGAGACAGCAAAATTGGCAAGAGTAAGAGTGCGGGAACACGTCAATCCCCTATCAATTAGATATCAAGCATCTGCAAGTCCCCCGGATTGGACTAAAATCTATGCCGACTTAAATTTACCGCTGCATTTAGATATCGGCTGCGGCAGAGGACGGTTTTTGTGGCACATGGCGCAAATCCAAACAGACTGGAACTTTCTAGGATTAGAAATTCGGGAACCTCTAGTAGAGGAGGCGAATCTTTGGCGAGACGAAAAAGGCTTGACAAATCTGCACTATTTGTTTTGCAATGCGAATAGTTCCCTAAAGCCAATTTTAGAAACTTTACCCGCAGGTATTTTGCACCGAGTTAGCATTCAGTTTCCCGATCCGTGGTTCAAGAAAAAGCACCACAAACGGCGGGTAGTGCAGCAGGAATTAGTCAACGAATTGGCAACTTATCTGGCAATTGGCGGCGAAGTTTTTATCCAGTCAGATATTGAAGAAGTAGAAAGGGAAATGTGCGATCGCTTTTCATATCACCCCAGTTTTAAACGTCAAAACGGCGACAACTGGCTAGCAGAAAATCCCCTACCTGTTGCTACTGAAAGAGAAATTGCTACTCTGAAACGCGGTGAACCAGTTTATCGAGCACTCTATCAAAAATAATTCTCGCTTTTGCAAACTCACCTTTGTCATAAATGTTATAACTTACATCTTGCACCTTTGTTAGGAACAGGCAAGATGCCTGTTCCACAAAACTTAATTTTCTTGTGGAACGGGCATCTTGCCCGTTCATAAAGGAATTATTTCTAACTTAAACCCAAGACGGCAGCCACATCCTAATTTTCCATTCCATTTGCGACAAAGGCAGTCCCAAATAGATAGGCATCCAGAAAATAAAAGCACTCAAAACCAGAAAAATAATTGTTACCCCCATCCCTCGGAGTCTAGTTTGAGGGCTGTGCAGCCACCTGTCAACCCACCAAGCAAGTGCTAAGGCTGCAAACACAGAACAGCCCATATAATGGTACAAAAATATGCAGCGAGTCACCTTCACCCAAGGCAGCAAATTAGCGACCCAATTAACTATTAAATATAACCCCAGCCACATTTCAGCAGTCGGCGGAAACAAAATCGGCCGCTGCTGTTCTATCGTGTCAACAGAAGCCTCGCTGCGCGTTTGCAGCCACACCAAAATCCGGTGAACTAAAACTCCTATTACTAGCAGTAAAGCTAAGGTTGACAACCACCAAAGGAAGGGATTTCCCATCGCGTGAACGTCAAAAATTGCCTGAGTTGCACCTTCAGGTAAAGGCGGCAAAACCGGATCTGGTTGGGCATTGCTGCTAGCAGTTTTGTAGAAGTAAACTATGGGGCGCAGCATCAAAGGCCAACTGTACCACGTGGAACAGTAAGGATGTACATCTGGGCCGCTTTTAATCCGCTGGTGATAAGTCAAAATTTCCGTTTGCATCTGCCAGAAATTGGGAGTTGGATTAAAGTGCAGGTGAGGAATCCAAGAGATGCTGTAAACTATAATAGGAATAATAGCTAGACTTAAGCAGAGTTCTATAAGATTGAGTTTAGTGAGTTTTTGTACGGGACTTTCGGCAGGAATTAAAGGTGAATTTACCTCGCGGCTTTGTTCTTCATTTCCTCTGTTACCCTGGATAAAACGAACGGCCCAAGCACAGATTAAAATTAGATAAGTACCGAAAAGAAACCACAATCCGTTCCATTTGATAGCCGCAGATGCGCCGAAACCTATCCCGGCGAGTACCAGCCAAAGCCAGCGCTTTTTGCCTTCTGCTTCTACGGCTTTTAAAATAAATAACTGACCTAAAATTCCAAACAAAACTAGATAAATGTTGTTCAGCGCGTAGCGAGACTCAACTAAAAACAAACCGTCGCAGGCGATAAACAAAGCAGCAAGAAAAGCAAAGGTGCGGCGCCGAACTAGCTGATAAGCTAGCCCTCCCACAACTAGGGGAATAAAGGAACCTGTAAGAGCATTCAGCCAGCGGTAATCCCAAGGGGAAAGCAGGGAACCTGCCATACTGTTGACGGCGGTTTTGCCGAATGGAAGGTGAGTTCCGATCCAAATGCCGATCGCAATTATGTACTGGCTCAGAGGCGGGTGAGCGTTGAAAAAAGGAGTTTTGGTGAGATAATCGTTGGCAAATTTAGCGTAATAAACCTCGTCAAATACTAAAGTGTTAAATCGCTCTAGTTCCCAAAAGCGTAGACTTAAGGAAAAAAGGAAGACACCGAGCATTGCTAGGGAGAAAATAACATTCGATTGGTTAAATTGTTTTTTCTTGATTTTCATAAAACAGCAGCAAATAATAGATACTAAATTTGAGGGCGATCGCTAATTTTAAATTTCTGAGTTAAGAGTAACGTAAAATAGAACTTGTGCAGAAACCGAATTTTTGAGGAGAAACCGGGTTTTTTGGAAACACCCGGTTTCTTAAACCCGGCTTCTAATAATGCTTGGAGAGTGCAGCGAGAAGCAGTAGCAACTATGGTTTCACCAAAGGCTCCCCATCTAATTGGCAAGCCGGAAGGAAAAGCGGACATCACAAGGTGCGATAGATTATGATAGCAGCTAATCATGTCTTTTTTGAGCGAGTGCTTATGAATCCCATACTTTCGATTTG
>NZ_JAUBQR010000473.1:0-1067 GCF_036701385.1 Microcoleus sp. Pol12B4
CTCATTTCCGACTACTCTGATAGAACTTGTTTTGTCACTACTTTACTATTTTTGACTGCAAATTGAAAAAATCAATGAAATAGTTTACATGACCGCAAGCAGTTTAGTCCGGGAACCCCGGATTCATCCGTGGAGCGAGAAAAAAGCTCCCCATCTTTATCACTTGCCCCCGGATTTATCAGTGGGAGCGCTTTCTTCAATCTGAAATCTAAAATCGATTGACTTTAGGAGTAAAAAATGCTGGATTTATTTAGCTCAGGGATGATGTCTCTGTGGCTGGACATGGCTGGGGTAGGTAGTGCCGCGCCTAGTGCTGCGTCAGTGCTGGCTTGGCGGGGAGGGATACCCGGGTTAGTGATGGCTGAAGATTTGGCTTTTGGGGGAATAGATGCGGCCAATCCAGACTTGCCTGCAGAAGCGACGGTGCGGGAATATTTAAAAGAGTTGAAAGAAAAGAACCTGATTAATGGGAATCAGGGAATTTGGGTGCAAGCGGGAATGGTGCCGCTGGTAAGTCAGCAGGGCAAGACGCTGATGCCTGGGGCTTCGCTGACTAAGATTGCGACTTCTCTAGCATCGCTGGAGACTTGGGGCGCGGATTATCAGTTTGAAACGGGGTTCCGAGCAACGGGGCCGATTAGGAATGGGGTGTTGGAGGGAGATTTGGTGGTCAGCGGCGGGGGCGATCCGCTGTTTGTGTGGGAGGAGGCGATCGCCGTGGGCAACGCTCTCAATCAAATGGGTATCGAGCGCGTGGCGGGAAATTTGGTGGTGACAGGCAATTTCCGCATGAATTACCAGTCCGATCCTTTGGCTGCCGGGGAGATACTGCGGCAAGCTCTTGAGGGTAGCAATTGGCCTGCGGACGTGGTGGCAATGTATTCTAAGATGGCTCCAGGAACTAGAAAGCCGCAAGTAACGGTTGCCGGCAGCGTTATTGCTGAGAAATTTGTGAGTTCGGGGCATTTGCTGCTGAAACGCCGATCGCTCCCTTTAGCCGAAATTCTCAAGCAGATGAACGTCCACAGCGACAATGAAATGGCTCAGATGCTGGCAGACGATTTGGG
>NZ_JAUBQR010000474.1:0-1067 GCF_036701385.1 Microcoleus sp. Pol12B4
TTGTAGATTACATTAACATCCGTGCCAACTTCTTCAATCGAAACCGTAACCTTGTCAAACAATCCCAATTGCTGCAACTGCTGTAAATCCGATCGTACAACTTCCCGGCTGTAGTTATCCCCCGCCTTGAGTTTGAGCTCACCTCGAATAAAATCTTCCGAAATTCTGCCCTCAACCGGATTCCCTTTTCTATCAACAGCCTCGCCTCTGGAATTGACAAAGCGAATTTTTACCTCTGCAACGTAAACGCCCTCAGCATTGACCGCTTGACTGATTTGTAGAGTACCGTCTAGCTGTCGGGCGTTGCTGTTTACGGCTTCGGGGGTTTCGGCATTTGCCGCGATCGTCGCCGGAGTTTTTAACAGAGATGTAAAATCTTTATGGTGGCTGGACTTGAGTGAGGGCGATTCCCTAGGGGATAGCTGCGCCGCGCCTACTTCTGGAGAATTTGCGAGTTCATCGGATGCCGGCAACTTCTGCACAGTTGGGTTCACCTCATCCGATTGGTGACTATTTAAGACTGGAACCGATAACCAATGTCGCTTGTCATCGAGTCTAGATCCCCCTAAATCCCCCTTAATAAGGGGGACTTTGAGCATATTTCTTGTCCCCCCCTTATTAAGGGGGGATCTAGACTTCGCTACAAACAACAGAGACAGTCGGTTTGACGTTAAGTTATCACCGATGACCTCATCCTCCTCCCTCTGCGCCCCCTGCGCCTCTGCGGTTCCCTCTCTAAACTCCGCCTCAGTCGGTGCGGCACTCGGATCGATCGCCCGCGCCCCCAATTCGCCGCCAGCCAGCGCAGCCAAAGTCAAAAATGCAATAATCGGAATTCGCATAGACATTAAATTTAAAGCACACCCAACGCATATTACCCAAAACCGGGCCCCCTGCATAATTAGCCGAAAAGAAACCCGGTATTTTTGAGGCTACCGGGTTTCTGGGATGCTGAAATGTGGGAAAGTTCGATCGACCGCGGGCGATCGGAAAATTTGTTTAAAGAGTTTGTCGAGAAACTCGTTTCTCAAAATGAGCCTGAGTCTGCTGCAACAGTTGTTCGCGAC
>NZ_JAUBQR010000023.1:0-46741 GCF_036701385.1 Microcoleus sp. Pol12B4
GGTTTTAACTGAGAATAAACACTTTTTATCCGATTTGTCGGGATGTAATTAACAGTAGTTTTGGCTAATTCTGCTTCTTGGCTAACTATACACTGATAAGTTGCTTCGTCTTTGACCATTTGCGCGTAACTGCTGCGGTGCTGGCTCATGAAATTTAGTGTTTTATTCATGGGTACTCCACCTAATTCAACGGTGATATTTTCCACAGTTTGCCGTTTTTGATTGTCATTAATCCATTCGGAAAAATAGTGCAGTCTGCTGCAATAACCGTTCATTTTACCGTTTAAATACCGCTGTTCTTCTATGCGATTGACAAAATTTTGATAGTCGTAATCTTGTACTGCTATGCCCCTGGCGATCGCCAAAACGGTTTCTACAAACAAAACGCAATCAAATTTATTCAAAGTCACGATCAACTTTTCTTCGCCGGATTCGTCCAGCAAACCAGCGGCATAGGGCTTTCCTAGGAAATTATCGGCGATCGCCTGGACGATTTCTCCCATCGAGCGATCGTGTAAATTTTGTTGTTTTGCATACTGTACCACCTTTTCAAAACGTGCTATGTCTTCAGGCTGTGCAACGGTTTCTCTCTCCGGATTATCTGATTCAGGTCGTCTCGCCAGCACCTTCAGCAATTCGGAATAGGAAATTTCCGCTAAATTGTTGAAGTCCCACAACATACTCGGAAAACTGGAAACAGTTTGCTTGTTTGTTATTTCCAGATTTTCGCTTTTTCCCCTCAAGGAAAACGCTAAATCCGCGCCCTGTCCAGCTGTTTGTCGCTCGACAACATATCCCGTAGCAGATTGAGACTGAAATGCCCAAACATCAGGTATCAAAGAATTATTCACGCCGACGATCGCAAATCCCAAAACAGCCAGACTACAAAAAATTCTCATGTTTTTCAAAGGATTTTGCTTCAACTCAGTGCTATCCTGAAAATTTTACAATTACTAGAAGTCTCAATCAGCCTAGTAGACCGATAAAATTGGCAACAGCGGACTAGATCGATACACTTGTCATTTAGATGCCGCCCTATTATAAACTGATCGTGCGAGTTTGATAGCACAAAACTGTAATGCAAGTAGAACGCCGACGCCGCCCCATCGGGCCCCAACAACGCCCAATCGAGTCCCGACGCCAAAGCAGCGAGCGTCCAGTCCAGTCCCGACGCCAAAGCACCGAGCGCCCAGTCCCATCTCGTCGCCCAATCCAGACCCGACGCCCCATAGACCTCTTGCAAAAGTCGCTCTCAATTCTTGAAATTATCTGGGTTCATCTGCGTTCATCTGCCTTGTATCTGCGGTTGACCGATCGAGCTAAGATTGATGCAACAGGTCTAATCCAATCCCGACGCCAAAGCAGCCAGCGCCAAGTCGGACGCCGACGCCAAAGCAGCGAAGGCCCAGTCCAATCCCGTCGCCGAGTGAGGACGAAATTTTCTCGGTTAAAATACCGTAACATCCTGTGCTTAATTGCCGGGGCGATCGCGATCGGTTGGATTGTCACAATACCCTTCAGAATTCGCCGTCCCCCAGAACCGCCCGTCATCTTGGCTCAACAGGCCGTCTCGCCTCAAGAAGCACTCTCGCCTCCGACAATTGAACCATCGGAAAATTTAGCCGCTCGTCAAAGCGAGCCTACCTTTAGCTACAACATCAAAACACCTCCCAATCCCGTTTACTCTCAAGAATTGCAAGGGATTGTTGATGAATCTGTGAAAATTGCAACCAGCAAAGGATTGCCTGCAGAACGGCTATCAATTACCTTATTTGATGTTAGCAATCCCAAAACTCACACCTTCGCCGGATATCAAAATCAAACTCTCCGATTTCCCGCTAGCGTTGCCAAGTTATTTTGGATGGCAGCCTTTTACTCAGCCATAGAAAAAGGCATTATTACGCAACGAGAATCTACCTTTAAAAACGACCTAGATCAAATGATTCGCGTCTCCAACAACGATGCTGCCAGCAGGCTTTTAGACAAAATCACAGATACAAAATCCGGCGGACGGCTCGCAGGAGAAGAATTGCAAACCTGGCTGAAAAAGCGCACTCAAATTAACACATTTTTCCAGTCTGCAGGCTACAATGATATTCGTATAAGCACCAAAAATTATCCCATATACTATTTGAGGCAAGAAGGTCCTCTGGGTCGCGACTTGCAATTGCGGGGCGATGCTTCCCAGCCGATTCGCAATCAAGTAACTACCGACCAAGCCGCCAGATTAATATATGAAATCTATACTAGGCAAGCTGTTTCTAGCGTCGCAAGCCGCAAAATGGCTTACTTGTTGACGAGAGATTTAGACCCCAAAGCGTGGAAAAATGACCCTAGCAATTCGATACAAGGATTTCTCGGCGAATCTTTACCAACTAATATTTATTTTGGTTCCAAAGTAGGCTATACTTCCAAATCCCGCAGCGAAGCGGCATTTGTGAGAACTTTAGACGATCGCGCGATTTATATCTTAGTTGTTTTTGCAGACGATCCGGCTTATGCCAAAGACGAAACAGCATTTCCGGCAATTTCCCGATACGTTTTCGATCGACTAAATGCTCGTGGCCCCAGCACTGTGCAGTGATATGGAGTAGCGCGGGTTGACTGTTGACTGTTGACTGTTAGTCGAAAAGTTGACTGTTGACTGTTAGTCGAAAAACGGAAGGATGGTTGATATCAAATCCGGTAGCATCGGAATTATTCATCTCTGTGTTCTCTTTCTCTGTTTTTTCGGCGTCAAGAGCGGTTTAATCATTCCAATGCCACCCGATTTGATATGAGTGTTGAATGTTGACTCGATTTTACAATTCCGGTGTACTCAGAAGTGATCTTACGCAAAAACAACGGTTTCTGCCAAAAAAGGGTACTGACAACCAAAAAAACCAATTTCTTGACCACAAATCTAGGCTTTTAGGTAAAAGCCGCAGCAAGAAAGCCGATTTCTTATATCCTGTGAGCAAGTCCTAATTAGGTTTGTAGTTATGGAGTCTTTTTTCTATCGTCTGTCAATAACTAACTCTAAACGATGAGTTAAATAATTGATTGACCTGACACAATTTAACTGGGGCGAAAGGATTCGAACCTCTGAATGGCGGGACCAAAACCCGCTGCCTTACCACTTGGCGACGCCCCAACGTCTTAACCTTCACTATCTTAACATTCAAACACAGCAATCTGTCAAGCATTTTGACAATAAAATTTAAAAAATCTTTTTGAAACCGATCGCCCCCAGGTTTATTCTTTGAGCGCACGCGGGCGAGCTACCGGGATTTCAATCCTGAAATCCGCTCCCTCTCCTGGTTTCGAGATACAGTTCAAGCTTCCTCCGTGTTTTTCCACCACAATCTGGTAGCTGATAGACAAGCCAAGTCCCGTACCCTTGCCCACAGGTTTAGTGGTAAAGAAAGGGTCAAACAAGTGGCATTTAGCTTTTTCTGCCAATCCGGGCCCGCTGTCTTGAATCCGAATCACCACAACTTGACCGCTTGACTTTCCTGAATCATCAGCCTCCGAGTTTGGGCCCACCACCGCCGTCGAGATTTTAATCGTCTTGGGTGGGGGCTGATTTTCCAAAGAGTCGATCGCATTCGCCAAAATATTCATAAATACTTGGTTGAGCTGTCCGGGATAGCACTCTACCTTCGGCAAGTTGCCGTAGTCTTTAATTACCTCAATTCCCGGTATTAGGCCATTTGACTTCAAGCGGCTCTGCAAAATCAGCAGCGTGCTGTCAATCCCTTCGTGAATGTCCACCAGCTTCATCTCGGCTTCGTCGTGCCGCGCAAAGTTCCGCAGAGACAGGACAATTTGGCGGATTCGTTCAGTTCCCATCTCTATTGAAGACAGAATTTTCAGCAAATCCGGCGCTATGAAATCAACATCGATTTCTCCGCTTTTGTCGAGAATTTCAGGGCAAGGCTCGGGGTAGTGCTTTTGATACAAGTGCAGCAAATCCAGCAGATTTTTCATGTACTGCTTGCAATAAGTCAAGTTGCCGTAAATAAAATTAACCGGATTGTTAATTTCGTGGGCGACGCCGGCGACCATTTGACCCAGAGAGGACATTTTTTCGTTTTGGATGAGCTGAGCTTCTTTCTGCTGCAACTGCTGCAAAGTTTCGGTCAGTTGGCGGGCTTGAGTTTGAGCGGCTAAGGCTGCCGCGCGGGTTTGGGCGTAGAGTTCGGCTTGGTCGATCGCGATCGCCAGTTGATCCACCACCGCTTGCAGCAATTCCACTTCGCTCGTCGCCCAGGAACGGTGGCTGCTGTAATGGTTGCAAACTACAGCCCCCATTTGACCGGAGCGAGTCTTGAGCGGCAGCAGCAGGTTAGAAACAATCCCGATACTGGTCAAAAAATCTCGCGTCGGCTGTTCGATGCAGAGTGCTGTTGCCGCGTCTCCGATGCGGAGCGTTTGGCGGTGGCAAATTTTCTCAGCCAGCAGGGTTACTTGTTCGATCGGGTATTCTGTCAATCGCTCTTTCAGTTCGGGATTTGCCGCCTCGTGGGTGATTGCAAAGCTTGGCTGCCCGTCTCGCGAGATGGAGTACCACAAAAAGTAGCACTGGTCAACCTGCAACAAGCTGCGAATTTCGTTGACAGCCGTATCTAAAATTTTGTCGAGGTCGAGGGAATTTCGCATCTGGCTGGCGAGACCGAACAGCAAGCCTTCCCGGCGGCTCAACAATTCTTCTCGGGCCGTGATGCGATCGATCGCCACGGCGATAGCGTTAGCCATGCAGCTCAGAACTTCTAGCGCTCCCTCGCTTACCAAAGCGCTGCTCCACAGAGCCATCACTCCCACCAGCCGCTCCTCCACTATCAGCGGATAAGCAATGGCGCAGAGAGACGGGTTCGACAGTAGGCATACAGGAGCCGTTTGGAGTTTTCCCGGTTCTGCTCGCACCCAATCTTCTATTTCCCGTTGCCACCCTTCGGTGGTGAGTCCTGAATCCGCCTGCAATTCTAACTGCTCTGTCTGCGGGTTGAACGTCCAGATACTTGCCTCTTTGGCGTCGAGGTAATCTACCATTGCCTCGGTGCAGCGGTGGAGGATGGGCGATATTTTCCCACCTTGTCCGAGGGCGGCACCGACTTTAGCTTGCAGAGCTCCCAAGCGCAATCGCTCTTCTAGCGAGGCGGCCGTTAGTTGGCGATCGGAGATGTCCCAGGAGCCCACAACGATTTCTTGGATTTGTTTGGTATCGTCTGCACGCCCGATGCTCGCTGAAGTTTCCCACAAATATTGAGGTTTGCCTGTTTCATCGAGCGTCGGGAGCTTTTTTGTTGCGTATATTCTCATGCTGCTCTGTGGCGTATGTACCGCACACAAGCTGTCACGGTTCGAGCCAGGAACTAACTCCGAGATTTGCTGGCTGTTGGAGGTGATATCTTCTACCTCTGCCAACGGTTTCTGGGCTTTGAGTAATTGCCAGCGCAGCTCCACCAAACTCGCAACTTGCCGACTCAAAGCTTGTAGAGCTTCTATCGTTTCTTTTGTCAAGTCTCGCGGCACCGAGTCCATGACGGAGAGCACTCCCAGCACCTGGCCATCAGAGCTGACAACTGGGATTCCAGCGTAAAATTTCACGAAGGGGTAGAAAACGATCAGCGGGTGTTCGCCAAATCTCACATCTGTGGAAGCGTCTCGGACAATGGCGGCGGGCAGTTCTTTAAAGGAATTTATAGGGAGTTCGATCGCCAATTCGGGAGCAACTGGCGGTTGTTGCAGGGAAATTGCTCGGTCAAATTCTGAGTTTGAGTTTGATCTCTGGGCGAACTCTTCGGGAGTTTGGTTCAGGGCGCGATTGCAAAAATTCAGGTAACGGTGGGCCAAAGTTCGATCGATACCTAACTGCGACTTCAACCAGTGGCGATTACCGTCAATCAAGCTCAAGAAAGCAATAGGAGTTCGGCTGAATTGAGCTGCCAAACCTACCAAATTGTCCAAGCAAGCGTCTGGAGCAGAGCCGAGAAGTTGATACAAGTCAATGTTATGGAGCTTGAACACTTTTTTACCAAGAGGCAAGGGTGCTTTCATAATATGTAACTGCCCGTCTAGTTGCTGGCAACCGCCCTTCTCAATACTTCCCTTGAAAAACAAGCTATGAATTCTGTGCTGGGAGACTCTGGGCGCAAATTCGGCGCAGGTTGCTTGCGCCGAATTCAGACTAACCTCTTGACTGATCGGGAAACTTTTGAGTTATCGGAGTTAGAGCACCCCAAATCTAAGACTATATAAATTATACTTCCAGTTGACTATGCTTTTGAATACCTCCGGCTCTCTAAATTTAAGAGCATCTGTTGGGAGGAAGCCGCTTTCCAAAATATATGACTATTGCTTACCTAGAATTTTTTTATCAGTTTAATTGTATTTTAACAGACTTTTCTAATCGTGGGTAGCTGGCTTGCTGGTAGATTTAAATCAGGGGTTTGTGCCACAATACCAGTGTCCTTTACCGAGCTGTGCCTTAGCGGGGAGTTCAACTACTGTTAGGAGATAAATTACAAAAGATTGGTAAGATGTTAAACTTTGTAACAATAGTTGTTCAAACTCGACCTTTAGGGTTTCTGGGCCCGGATGCACATTGGGCAACTGTTGTAATTGCCGATCGACCACTCTCCCAATTCCTTTTTTCGAGTTTGAGGTAAAAAAACAGGGGTAATGTTTCAACTAACGCTCCAACGGGGTTGACAATTATTGTGTAGAGGCAACCCTCAAAAAATAACTGCAGGAAGTATGTTTTGTATTTTCAAGAACTATAAATAAACAGGGAGAAGAATATGTCTGCAAGTAGCAGTCAAGTACCAACTATTTTGGCAGTTGATGATAGCGTCGTGATGCAAGGACTTGTTAAACAGGCCTTAAGCAAAGAGTTTAGAGTTCTCGTAACCGACAATGCAGTGGATGCTTTGTCAACTATTTATCACGAACAAATTTCTGTTTTGTTGCTGGATGTTTCGATGCCTGGTATTGACGGATTGGAACTCTGCCGCACGGTGCGGAGCTTGCCTCAGTTTCAGAATTTGCCGATCGTAATGCTGACAGCGCGAGATGGAGCCTTTGATAAGGTACAGGGGCGTTTGGCGGGAGCAACAGAGTATTTAACTAAGCCGTTTGATGCTGATAAGTTGCGCGAGGTAATTGGTAAGTTTATCAAAATCAAATAAGCGGACTTAGAATAAAATTAGTTGTGAGCAATTAATGAAGTAATTTGAGTAATTAATGAAGTAAAAAGTTGCGATTGTACTCTCTGAACCTTGACTTCTTTAACAAGTCTGGCGGCGGGGTATTCTGCACAATTTGCGAGCTAAGTCCTAAATTTTTAATTTAGCCAGGAGTAGGGGAGCGATCGCACTGACAGGTAGAATATATTGGGCGGCACCGAGGGCGATCGCCTCCTTGGGCATTCCGAAGACAATGCAGCTAGCTTCGTCTTGGGCGATTGTCAACCCCCCTTGTCTGGCAATCGCCAACATTCCGTCGGCACCATCTCTACCCATTCCTGTCAGCAAAACCCCCGCCGCTCCCCGACTATAAAAATTAGCTACTGACTTAAATGTCACGGTTACAGAAGGGCAGTGTCCCGCGGCATGACCAGCTTCTGAATAAACAAATCGCCCTTGAGAGTCCAATTCTAAATGACGTTTTTCTGGCGGGAAATAAACAGTTCCTGGTTGTGGTAATTCCCCAAAAGAAGCTATCTTAACAGGCACTTTCGATTCACAACCCAGCCAATCAACTAATCCTTGCAAAAAACCCTCGCTGATGTGCTGGACACAAATTATAGGTACTGGAAAACTAGCTGGAAGTTTAGAAATAATTGTATATAGTGCTTGCGGTCCCCCTGTAGAAGCCCCTATAGCCAATATTTTAATAGTGGGAGATTTAACATTTTCGTTGGAAAACTTGTAATTAGAAACTGGTGCTTCAGTGATTTTTACAATGGGATTATTCTCTGGTGTTAGCATCTTTTTTTGATGCCGTGTAAATACTTTAACTCCTGAGAGTATTTTAACCTTAGCTATTAATTGATTGGCTAGAAGAGCGTAATCTGATACCAGCCCGCCCATGGGTTTAGGAAAAACATCCAATGCACCAGCCTTTAACACTTGAAATACATTCTGAGTATCATTCGCTTGCACTGAAGCACTAATTACTAAAATTGGTAGCGGATATTTCTTCATTACTTCTTCCGTAAATTCTAACCCGTTCATTGGTGCCATGTTCAAATCGGTACAGATTACTTGGGGTTGAAGTTTGGGGATTAATTCTAGTCCTTCTAGTCCGTTGCAAGCGGTTCCTACAACTTGGATATCTGGCGAGGACTCAAAAATTCGTTTGAGGACGATCGTAACTACTGGAGAATCTTCAACTAACAATAGTTTAATGGGCGATAACATCTGTTTGCTGGAAAATGGGGAATGAGAAATGGAGAATGGGAAATTAGGCACTTGTAATGCCCTACGACTTACTTCCCTTGGGCTTCGTGAGCGGGCAAGCCGCGCAGAGCGAGTGGCTAAGCTTAGTACAACTAGCTCAGTAACCGCGTAGTCAAAGTATTGGGTATTAAGCATCGATGCACTGGGTACTGGGTATTGGGTCTTGCTAATTGGTAGTAGATAACAAATGCCTAATAACCAAGGAGTAATGACTCATGACTAAACTAACCTTTTTAGTGTATCTACCAACACATCTTGATTGAAAGTACCTTTAGGAATATAAGCATTTGCCCCCGCATCAGCTCCTCTTTTTCTATCTTCATCCGATGCCAAAGATGTCACTAAAATTATCGGCAACTCACTGTATTCTTTTTGCTCCCGAATTTTTATAGTCAGAGCCAAACCGTCTAAATTTGGCATTTGTATGTCAGAAATCACAGCATCAAAATTGCGAGTTTTTAATTTATGGAAAGCATCCAATCCGTCTACCGCAGTCACAACTTCGTAACCCGCACCTTCCAGGATGCGCTTTTCTTGAGTGCGCGTGGCGATCGAGTCTTCTGCTAATAGTATAACTTGTTTTCTGCTGGCAGTCTCAAGTTGCGATCGCCCACCAGGAACCATACGGGAGGAAACTTGCTGGCGTACAGATTTTATCAAATCGTGGGGATTGAGTACCATACAAACTTCCCCAGTACCCAGAATTGTGGCACCCGAAACATTTCGCACTCGTTTCAGCAATTGACTTTGAGGTTTCATCACCACATCTTGTTCGTCTATCAAAGCATCTACAAATAATCCCAATCTTTCCTCCCCGACTTTCAAAACAATACAAGGCATTTTTGAAGAAGTTGAGTTTAGGAAGTAGTTTTGGTTTTTTCTCAGAGCTTCGCTCCCGTTTTCCTGCCTAAAACACTGATTTTTTTGCCCCCCTTGTCTATTGTTTAATTCTAGTAAATCTGTTAGATGAGCAACTGACAGAGGCTGACCGTTTGAAAGTATAGTTTCCTTACCTTCTATAGCAAATATCTCAGACGGAGACACCTGTTTAGCCGTGTCTACAAACTCGACTGGTAGAGCATAAGGAATATCTTCAACTATGACAATTAATACATTTGCTGTAGCTAAAGACGTGCTAATTTGCAGTCTAAAAGTGCATCCTCTACCCGGCAAAGACTCTACTTGGATACTACCTTTTAGGGCTTCAACATTAGTCCGAACTACATCTAAACCTACCCCGCGCCCCGATACTTCGGTAACAAATTTCTTGGTTGAAAAACCTGGAGTAAAAATCAAAGACTGTATTTGATTTTCTGTCATTTCTGCCAGTTTTTCAAGTGTACAAATATTCCGTTTTACCGCCGTTTGTTCAATGCTCTCTCGATTTAGTCCCCGGCCATCATCAGCAACCTCAATAATAATGTTGCTAGCAATATTATAGCCTTTAATTCGGAGAGTAGCCACGGGAGGTTTACCTAGTTTTTTCCGCTCCTCAACAGTCTCAATACCGTGGTCTATCGAATTTCTAATCATGTGCATTAAAGGATCTTTCATTTCCTCTAAAATGCGTTTATCGGCTGTAGTTTCGCCTCCTTCGATCACCAACGCAACTTCTTTACCTTCCCGTTTCGCTAAGTCTCGAACAGTTCGAGGAAATAAATTAAAAATAGTAGACAAAGGCAGCAGTCTCAAAGTGCGAATTCCTGATTCTAATGCCTCAGCGATTAATTCTAGTCTGGCAGTATCTTCATAAACTCGATTTTTCAAGTGGTTAACTAAAGTTCCGAGACTTTCTAAACGTTCTTCTGTACGTTGATAGTAATCCTGCAATTGGCTAAATTTACCGTTGGCTTTAATACCGTTTTCATCTATTTGCATCCGATCAACAGTCAACCTCGTTACAAAATATTCTCGGCTCCACTCTTCCCACAAAGTTGTAATTTGTTCTATCTCTGCAACTCGGTGTCCTAGCCGAGTTTTTGTGACAGTAAGTTCCCCCGCTTGAGTCATTAAATCGTCTAAATTTTGAGTAGCAACGCGAATGGTTTCAATGCGGTAAGATGAGGTTGAGGAGGCAGTAACTGCCGACTGCGAAGCCGACGCAGTGGCTGGTTCAGAAGGTGCAGGCAAGTTTTGAGCTTCCACTAGAAATTCTGGCTTGGATTGTAAGTGTAAAAAAGAGGAATTTTTCTCTAAGTTAAGAACTTGAGAAGTTGCAACATTTGTTTCTAGTTCTTGAGTAGCAGGCTCAGTAAATTGCGGTTTTACCAAAGGTTGTTCTGGTACTTGTGAAGATGAGAGATCTAATTTTGAGGCTGCTGCCTGTGGTTGTGGCTGACTAGAAGCACCCATCATGCTAGCGAGGATGTAAAAAGTATTAACGCCGGAATCTTCCCCGGTAACGGCTTCGTTAACGAGTTTCCGCATGGCTTCTAAACCTTGCGAAAGTCGATCGCTAATATCCGAATTCAGTTGAGTTTCTCCCCGCTTGAGGTCTCCCAAAATATGCTCCATTTGATGAGCTAAAGATGCTACATCTTTTACCCCTAGCATCCCAGCATCACCTTTAAGAGAATGGGTTTCTCGCAACAATTGTTCTAACTTACCTAAGTCGCTCGGATGTTGTTCTAAGTACAGCAATCCGTCGTCTAGTTTCTGTAAGTGTTCTTGACTCGCGACTTTAAATACATCTCGAAGTTCTTCATCTTCAATCATCATATATGTTTTTGAGTAATAGGTATTTGAACATGGTTCATGGGTAATTAGTAATGATAATTACGTTGAATAATCTGTCGCTTACTAATGATTAATGACTAATGACTAGACTACTTCTTTAAGATTCAATGCAGCTTCTGTGAGTTGTTGAGTACCGATTTTAACTTGAGTAATACCGCTGACTGTTTGAGACGCGGATTCCTTCAGAGAACTCATAGCATCACCTACTTGCTGAATCGCGATCGCCTGCTGTTTAACGTTAAAGGAAATTTGCTGGTTGCTAGCAAACACCATATTGCAAGCTTCCCTCACACCCGTAAAAGCTTCTGCCGTATCTTGTGCTGTTTTCACCCCTTCTGCAACCGTTTTCCGACTATCTTCAGTTGCTTTCACCGTTGAGTCGATCGCACCCTTAATTTCTGGAATAATACCATTAATCTTCTGTGCTGCTTCTTGGCTTTCATCTGCTAACTTACGAATTTCGCTTGCTACCACCCCAAAACCTTTACCGTACTCGCCGGCTCTGACTGCTTCAACAGCGGCGTTGAGAGCCAGCATATTAGTTTGGCTGGCTAAATCGCTAACCAAACTTGCGAGAGTCGATATATTGCCAATCTGACTCGTGCTGTCGTCGAGTCGATGATTTTGCTTAGAAATTGCCACCACAGCTTCTCTAAGATTCAGCATTTGATTGAGAGTTTGATCTACCTTTTTAGTACCTTCTTCGGCTAGATTTAAAGCTTGGCGAGCGGCAACGGCAACAGACTCAGCTTGCTCGGCTGTTTCCTGAGAAGCTCTGCCCAAATTTTCTAGAGTTATAGTTGTTTGATTAACCGAGAAAAATTGTCTATTTGCTATTTGCTCTTGCCTGTTCATATTAGACTCTATTTGCCTTGAAAATGACGATATCTCGTAAATCAAACCCCGAATTAGAGCAACTATTTTTTGCAAAAAAAACCATCCAAATCCCAGCACCACAGCCAGAGAAATAATAGCAATAATAGCTGCGATTTTCTGAAGAAAATCAATAGAAGAAAACAGCATTTTCTTGGGTGAACTATCCACGATTACTAAATATTTATTTGTATTTTCTTGGCTGGGAAAAACTGTATTATAACTAATCACTAGATCCCTATTATCAATATTTCCCTCACCACCTGAGAGTATTTTAGCAACAATTTCTGCTGAATAATCGTTTTTGACATTTTCCTTGGTTTTAAGTTCTAATCCCCATGCTTTTTTAGGATTGGGATGAGCCAGATAATATCCATCTTGATTTAAGATAAAAGATTGATCTGAGAATTCATGATTAAAATTTTTAACCCTATCGATCAGAGTGCTACCCAGAGCATTGCTAATCAAAACACCTTGTCTTTCTCCTTTGGGATTAAAAATTGGAATTGCGTAGCGAATTGTTGGCTTGTAAGGAATTTCTATTTTCCCCCTTTCTTGATTTAGCTCTAAAGAAGACACATAGACTTCTCCTGATTTTAGCTTCATAGTCGCCATAAAGTAATCTCTGTCTGCTTTATTTTGTAGTTTAGACTCTGGAATAATTTGGATATTTGTGCCGTCAGAATCTACGCGCACGATCTCCTTGCCACTGTTATCTATGTAACGCAATTGCATATAATATGGCTTGGCTTCCATCATAGCTAAAAATGTGAGTTGCATTCGATAAAGCCAATCTTTATAAGTTGAATTAGTTTGTTTGTCTACTCCATTTCCTTCTTTAGCTCTAATCATTCCCTGAACAGGGGGAGTTTTAGGGAGAAACAAAATATCTGCTCTCATATTCTCAAATTTGTTAATCATTTGATTTGCGGTAGAATTAACACTGTCACTAAGGGTTGTTAATGCTAAATTTTGCAGTGCTTCTGTTGAAGAATAAATTCCATACCAACCAACAATAGATACTGGAATCAAGGTACTTAAAATTAGGAGTAGCAACAGTCGGTGCTGCATTTTTTGGAAAAATTTGTTAATCATTGGTTACTATAAATTGGTTACTGGTAATTTGTACGCTCGCATAGTCTAAGTATAGGAAATTGGAAAATTGTGCGATCGCGTAGCTGAAGTATTGGGAATTGGGAATGGGTAGTAAAGAAAAAATAACAACTCCCTAATCATAACTCACAACTCACAACTAACTACAATGCTGATTTAAGATGAGGTTTTTATTTGACCAGAAACAAGTTATTACTCCCGTTAATGTCGCTGGAATTGTAGCGAGGTCGATCACCAAAGCGATTGGTTTAATTCTTAAGGATATATTTGGCACTTTTTGGGAACTACTCATAATTCATCGATTTCCTACAAAACTGCCTTCAAATCTAAGGCTGCTTCATTCAATTTTTGAGTGCCGACTTTAGTTTGACTAATACCGCAAGCGGTTTGGGCTGCGGCTTGATTGAGAGAGTTCATAGCTTGCACTACCTGTTCGATCGCGATCGATTGCTGTTTGGCATTCAGCGAAATTTGCTGAGAGCTCAAAACCACATTGTTAATGGCATTGGCAACTCCTGCAAATGCCGCTGCGGTTTCTGAGGCAATGTTCACGCCGGATTCCACTGTTTTAGTTCCTTCGTCTGTCACCATTACCGTTGAGTTAATCGCCTTTTGAATATCAGCAACTAATAGATTAATTTGAACTCCTGACTTTTTACTGCGATCGGCAAGTTTGCGAATTTCTGACGCCACCACGCCAAAACCCTTACCGTGTTCTCCCGCCCGCACAGCTTCAACAGCAGCATTGAGGGCTAACATATTAGTTTGATTGGCCAAATCGCTAACTAAAGTTGAGATATTACCAATGTGATCTGTTTGTTCGCTCAACTCTATAATTTGTCCTTGGATATCCTGAACTTTAGTTTTCAGAGTTGCCATTGCTTCTAAAGTTTGTTCTACAGCTTTTGTGCCACCCCCAGCTAAATTCAAAGCTTGCATTGCTTGAACCACGGCTGTTTCTATCTGCTGTGATGTCGCCCTGGAAGATGCTCCTAATTCGTCCATTGTAGTAGTAGTTTGATTTACGGAAGCTGCTTGCTGACTTGCCATGCGTTCCTGTTCTTCCACCGTGGCTGCAATTTCAGTGGAAGAAGAGGCGATCGAGCTAATTGCGCGATCTATAGTTTGGGCAATTCCTGATGAAATCAGCCAAGCTATAACCGCACCTAACACCAATAAAAACACGGAACCAAATACCAATGCCGAGATCAAGAAAACTAAAGATTGCTTCGTTTTTTCTGTAGCTTGCTTAATCGCTTTTACTTCTATGTCGCGAAATTGCTTATTTATTTCCACAAATTCATCCACAAATTGTGTCTGTTTTCCGGTGTTAAAGAGAGCCAAGGCAGCAGTTCTATTATTTTTTTGTAATAAAGCAACTATTTCGCTAGAACCGTCATAATATTCGTTGCATAGTTCTAGCATCTTCTCTAAACGCATTCTCTGTTCAGGATTTTCCATCTTCAACTCCGCACTATTTCCCGACTCACGAGCTAATTCTCCACCTGTCTTAAAATCATTTAAAAACTGCGGATTTTTATTAATTAAATACCCGCGCATTCCCCGTACCATTTGTTCAGCACCTGCGGACATATCATTTGTGTCTCTGATCACATTTTCTATCCTTTCTACTTCTGCAAAATTATTCAACACATGATTAGTAGTTGTATAAACTAGCACGGGAAAACCCAAGTATATAGTTGCGGGCGCTACATAGGCCAGCAGCATTCTATTTCTAATATTTAATTTTATTAACTTAGAAAACATATTTTTCTCCTTAATTTAAGCACGTGAATACACAAATTAGATTGCTTAGTTAAATCTCGCTTGAAAAGCGGATTTGGTATAACTCAATACGCTTGGGTTAAAACTATTTATTCCTCAGAGATCTCCGTCGCATCCCCCCATCGTTGCGAGGATTTTGAGTAAGTTCTTGTTTGTCCCCCCATTTAGAAGGGGGGCTAGGGAGATCGAGCTTAACTGAACCGTATTGTGATATAATTAACTTCTTTAGTCCTGGACGCATTTCAAGATAATTCTCTCATGCTAAGTCCCGCTCGTTACCAGTTTTGATCTCTGCGTTGGATCGGGATTGCGAAGGAAATCAAGTATCCAGCTAGATGCTTCACTGCACTCATGACAGATATACTTTGCGTAAGTCCTGTTCTGGATTCAAACCTCTTCATCAACAACTACTCCTCCTTTTGTCAGCAGTTTTTGCAAGTTGAGAATAGCCATCATTTTTTCCCCATAAATAGCTGTCCCCCGTAGATATTCGCGGTTGGCAGAATGCAGTGCTGCCGGAACAGCCGCAATTTCCGACACATTTAAGTATATAATATCTAATATTTCGTCAACAACTATACCAGCGACCAAATCCGCCACTTCAACAACGATCGCCTTAGAGAGATAATTGGCAGTCTCCGACATATTTAAAGACATATTTAAAACACTGCGAATATCAATTAGCGTCACAATTTCTCCCCGTAAGTTTATATTTCCCACTATGCGATCGGGAGTGCAAGGAACCGGAGTTACTTGGTTGATATCAGTAAATTCGCGGACTAGATCTAAATGAATACCAAAGTATTCGCTATTCAAAACAAAAACCGCCAGGGACATATTAATTGCAGCATCATTTTCCCCCTCGCCTCGCAGCCTCAAATGATTAGCGCGCGATTGAAAAATTGCTTTTTCTTCTGGGGTAGCCTGCGGGCAAAAAACGTGACGCTTGCTCAAAATTTTAGGAGTTTTACCTAACACTTTTGCATTTATTTGCCCGTGTAAATTTTCCGTCTCTGCCTCACCTGCTGCTGCTTCACTACCTGCATTGCTTGGAGAAACAGGCTGGATTTCCTCTGACTTTTCGGGAGAATATCGAATTAAGTGATCGAGATTCAGCAGCATGATAATATTGGCTTCGCTGCGGGCAAGTCCAGCTACAAAATAATGAGAAGCTTCTGAATTCTCTCGTCCGTAAGATAGCTGCGGAGTGATGGCTTCTTCTGAGAGTTCCTTAACTTCGCGAACTTGATTGACAATTATACCAACTTTCGATTCTTGCCACTCTATGACGATCGTACTATCTGTCACAGAATACTCCTGCCAAGCGTATCCAAAACGCAGATTCAGATCCATCACGGGCAGAATTTCGCCGCGAAGGTCGATCGCCCCAACAATATCTTGAGGTGCTTCTGCAATTGCTGTCAACTCCGGCAGAAAGAAAATTTCCCGAACGTAGCAGGCTTCTATACCGCAGAGAAAACCGTTCTGTTCAAAGATAAGATACGGTTTAGTTTCCATATTTTAGTGTACAGTTTCTTTACTGTATAATTTTAACAATTTTTTTTTAACATTCATCAGCACTTGACTAGCTGTCATTTTTCCCTGTGAATCTATGGGAGTGTTTGGCGGCAGCGCTTTCAGGATTTCACAAGATGAATGGTACATTTTAAGAGCTCTTTTTACTTGGCCTTCTTTATTGTATATATTCCCTAGCTCTATATAAGCTGAAACAAAAGATGGACACATATAAATAGTCCTCTTTAATAAATTTTTTGCTGTTTCTAATTGACCCTGTTCTTCAGCAATTTGAGATTGTAAATAATCAGTATATACTGATCCCGGCTCTACTTTTCTAGCTCGATTACAGTATTCTATTGCCTGAGAATAATTGCCGGCATTCGCCTGAACTTGAGCGATTAAAAAATAAGCATCAAAATTATGTCCCTGCAAGTCTATTGCCTCTTGTGCCTTGTTGATAGCCTCAGCATAATCTTGATTTTTAAATAATTTTTTAGCCTCTAAAATTAGCAGTTGAGGCGTTTGATTTTGAGTATTTTCTGCTATTATTTTTTCTGTAACTGACACGGCATTGTTCGGTAAGCCGTCCTCCAGATAGGGAGATGGCAGCATATTCCCCAGCAGATTACTTATTTTTAATACGGGCGGCATCTCTATCTCTGGAAAATTGCTGTTAGTAGTAAAACTAGGTGGCATAGTTTCTCCTGTTAGCAACTCACCACTATCATCGCCCATAGTATCTGCTTTCGGGAATTCCCGAAATGCCGAGTTTGCTTCCCCTAAAGTCGCAACCCTAGACTCTATTTGACAGCGTTCATCCGGTACTGCATCCCGACGCTGATACACCACTGACTCCGGGAAAATCTTGGATTCAAACTCGTTCATAATTTGACCGTAAACTTCAGCGTGACCGGTCATTAAATATCCTCCAGGTCTCAGTGTCTTGGAAAATTTTTGCAGTACCAGTGAAATATACTTATGTTCAAAATACACAAAAACGTTTCTACACAAAATTAAGTCTATGTTATAAAGATTTTGGTAAATATTAGGAAACTCATCTTTGATTAAATTTACACAGCTAAAGTTGACACTTTCGCGCAATTCTAGATTAATTTCCCAATCATTTTGCCTCTGATGAAAATACTGCTTTTGTATCTGCGGTTCAACCAAGCGAAACGACCAATGACTGTAAACTCCCTGGGGCGCTTTTTTGATTACTTTTTCATTGATGTCTGTACCTAAAATTAATATTTTCCATTGCTCCCAATCGGGAATCAATTGTTTTAAAACAATAGCTAAAGAATAAGGTTCTTCACCGGTGGAGCAGCCCGCACTCCAGATTCGCAGTGTCGGCTGCATTCCCAATGTTTTGTGCAAGTTTCTTTTCTGCTCTATCAATTCAGGAAAAATTACTCTGTTTAACAGAGCAAACTGTCCTTTATCTCGCATAAAATAACTTTCAGTTGTTGTTAATAGCAATACTAATTTTGCCCATTCATTTTTACTTTCAAAAGTTTTGGCGGTTAAAAGTTTATAATATTGTTCTGGTTCTGCAATTTTTTTTTCTCTCATCCGACTCATGATTTTATGAGACAGATCCGCTCGATCTTGGGTTCTAATTCGCACACCCATCTCAGTAGTAATTAAGTTTATAAATAGCTGAATTATGGAATCATTCATGTCCACTGAGGTAGATTAATTTAATAATTTGGGAAGTGGCAACTTTTACTGAGTTGGTGCTGAGCATAGCTGCTAGCCTGCGGCTCGTCGGTTCGCAAAGCCGCAGGGAGCCGAAGGGAAGTGCGTAGCTGAACTATTGGGAATTGGGGAACTTGTAAGCTCGTGTAGTAGAAGTATTGGGAATTGGGAATTGGGGAATTTGGAAGTAGAAATTGGGAATTTAGCCGATCGCCTTAACAATAACAGTGTTACACCACATCATATCAGAAACTTGCCAGCTACTTAAAGGAAAAAGGCAAAAGGCAGAAGGTAGAAGCCAGGAAAAAAATATCCCTTCTGCCTTCTACCTTCTGCCTTCAAAGGCACTAATCTCCAACTTTAAGCTGGATATATCCGCAGGCGGCGATTGGGTTCTTCCCCAAAACTGTGGGACTTCAGGTGATAGTGTTCCACAAGTTCGTGCTGCATTTTGCGGACGTTGGGAGAACGAGGCAGGAGTTCCACCGGCTGTCCCTTGGGAATGACAATTTGCTCCACTGCTAAGCGGGTTTCTTCGAGAGCTTCGAGCTCGTCAGAAGAACCGCTGCGGGCGAATAAGGCGAGGTCTGCCACTTCCGGCGTGCCGGGGTCATCCATGTCCAACAGACGCCGCAAAGCTCTCGCTACGTGGGGAATAGTCCCTGCCTTAATTGTGTGCAGGGGAACTTGGCGAGTTTTGGCCAAGTGCCTCAATTTCGACTGGTTCCGAACGTTCGATCGCAAAGCCAAAACCACGTCAGCGCTCTCAATATCCTTGGTCAGCAGTATCGGCAGGTTCAGCGTCGAAATCACCTGTTCGAGCTGGTGGCGAGGTATGCCGTAAGGATAAACGTGGAGGGGCAAATCTTCGCCGTTAGGGCCGACATTCTGGGAAAAACGTCCGGGCTTAGGTACAGGCTCAACGGACAGGGATTCTTCGAGCAGTTGCTCGAAATACCGAGTCTCAGCAACCGGCGCGCTCTTAGCAGCTAAGTTCTCGCTGGGAGCGGGCATCGGCACCATTTTGCCAGCACTCCGCCACCCTGAGATCGGTGTGACGGGCCGGATTGCCGAGACAGCAGCCGGGCCGCTGGAAGCTGCCATCCCCGGAAACCGGGCGGGGGGAGTTGCCGACTCCTGCTCGATAATTACTTCTCCTGTCTCGCTGACGCTTCTGATTTGCTGGCTCGGTTCGCGTCCCCGCAGCAGAGTGTCGATCGAATCTGCAACTCGCTCGTGGATTACCCAGCGCTGCCGTTCCAGCATTTCGATGGCAATTTCAAAAGTTGGCGGTGCTTTGCGTTCCAAAACCGTCTTTTGAGAACCGCGCCGTCTTGCTTCGTCATCTCCCAGCGTCACCGCTTGGATGCCCCCAATTAAATCTGCCAGAGTCGGGTTTTTCATCAAGTTTTCGATCCGGTTCCCGTGGGCGGTACCTACCAACTGCACGCCCCTTTCGGCGATCGTCCGAGCCGCCAAAGCTTCGAGTTCCGTGCCGATTTCGTCAATCACGATCACTTGCGGCATATGGTTTTCCACTGCTTCGATCATGACTTGGTGCTGGAGTTCGGGACGGGAAACTTGCATTCTGCGAGCTCTACCGATCGCTGGGTGGGGAATATCTCCATCTCCGGCAATTTCGTTGGAGGTGTCGATGATTACCACCCGTTTTTCCAAGTCATCGGCGAGGACGCGGGCAATTTCGCGCAGGGCCGTGGTTTTGCCAACCCCAGGGCGGCCGAGCATCAAAATTGACTGACCGGTTTCCACTAAATCGCGGATAATGCCGATCGTCCCGAACACAGCGCGGCCCACCCTCAAAGTCAAGCCGATAATCTCGCCGCTGCGGTTGCGAAGGGCGCTAATTCGGTGCAGGGTTTGCTCAATACCGGCTCGATTGTCGCCGCCGAAGTGGCCGACTCGCTCGATGCAATAGTTGAGGTGTGCCTTGGAAACCGGTGTTTGAGAAAGAGGTTCGGCCAAGGATGGAAAACGAGCTTCAGGTTGGCGGCCCAAATCCATGACAATCTCAATGAGATTGTTGCGCTGCGGGTGCTGCTCTAAGGGCTGCCGGATCTCATCTGGCACGATGTCTAATAATCTGTTGAGGTCGTCTGTAATCTGCATTCGCCTCGATGTGTTCGGTGACGTTTTCAACTTTTTAGTCTGTTGTCAGTTAACAGTTGTCAGTTGCCAGTTGTTATGTGTCAGTTGCCAGTTGTTGTTGGAATTAACTACTAACCACTAACTAATGACTAATGACTACTGACTAATGACTACTGACTAAAATTCTTTGAGCGGGGAAACTAGAGAACGAGCTAAACTTACGGCCTGTGAGAGAAGTTCTGGGACGGCTTCGAGCTGAGGTAGCCGAGATGTTTGAACTCCGGCTCCTGGCCGCGCGACTGCCACCGGAACGGCATAGGCTCGATCGGTCTGCATTGTTTCTAACTGTTCTAAAATTGGCGATAGCAAAACCCTGGCATAGCTGCCGTAAGCTACACCTGCAATATATGGAACAGGGGGATCTGACGAATTTTTCCCGGCATCCTTCATCAGTCCCTCGGCTCTCAATTTGCTGACAGTGTGAGCATTAGTGCCGCCTGCAAGTTGCACGTATCCCGGCAACTGGGCAGCCAAAACTTTTTGACCGAGTTTGACCGCGGCTCTAGTAGTTCCTGTTCCGATATCTCCGCTCATTGGCCTACCGTCCGTTTGCCAAATTAGCGGACAAGGAAGGGGGGAAATTATTTGATAGAGTGTCCGCAAATAATCAATCAAACCGTCTCCATCGGGGCAACTAATTGCTATTACCTTGAGTTGAGCGACCCAGGGAGCTATGCTCGACCAAAGTCGCGCAAAATCTGCCTCTCTGCCTACTTGCGTGTGGATTTCTAGGGCGTCCGCACCGGATTGCAAGATTAAAGGTGCGATCGCGGCGGGAGCAGACACGTAAGAACGAGTATAAATCAGTTGGCTCGGACAAATCGGCAGACAGCGACCGCAGCCATAGCATTGCTGGTCTATCACCCCGGAAAAACCACTGCCAGCACTCTGAAAAACTATTGCTTCGGCTGGACATATTTTTTCGCACGGCCGCCAGCAGTCCACCGGACAATCGGCTGGGTTGAATTCGGCTTTGCGAAAATGCGGGTCTTCCCCATCATTTAAACTCACCATCAGCAACGGCAACCCTTTGCCGCCAAACCTGCGGTTTTGAGTTCTTGCCTGTAATTCGCTGGCCACTTGTAGGGCTTCTTTCGCTGCGGCGACGGCGGCGGGATCTGCCGCGACATCGATACAGTCAGCGCCTGCTAAGGTGTAAGCCAAGGTGAGATTCCGTACAGCAGGCAGGTGTTGAAAGCTCGCCCCACAGATCAGCTTGAACCAATGGCCATCTTTTAATGAGTTTAGGGGATGATAATGTTCTGTCACCCTTATATGCTAATCCTTTCAGCTAAAAATTACTATGTGGAAATTTCTACTTAATTTGAAAATTTAGGCGGGTACAAGCTGGAAACGCTACTGATAGCAGTATATCTGGTGCTGTTGGCTCTATATGTAGAGTTCTGAGGTAAGTATTTTTGAGAAATCTAATTTTTTTGATAGTGCCTAACGATGAGGCGATTTTCCACTTTGGCGATCGGCTTGAGTGACACGTTGACTTACGGACAGAATTTCTATGATATCATATTTCGGTGGATTTGGCAAGGAAAAAGTAGACTAAAGATTTTTTTGGAAGTGGCCGTGCAGTCGTCATTGCCATAAAGTTCGATCGAGCATTGAAACCCAGCGACGAACCGCAGATGAACATTCTACTCCCTAACTTGAAGCTACATTCATCTGCGTTAATCTGCGATTCAACGAGCTCTACTACTTGCTCAGCCGCTTGTAAACCGTAGCCAAAGCATGGCTATCCCCCACATTTCCCGGAAACAAAACCACGGGTAAATTGGGAAACAGAGGATGATCTGCATCGGTTTTCACCACCGAACAACCTGCGATTATTTGACCGATTTGCCTGACACTTTTTAGCGACAAACCTGTACTCAAAACATCATTAGAAGTAATGCCGCCCTTGCTAATCAAAAACCCGATATCGGTAGGCAGTCCCCGCACGATATCCATCAGTAAAGCAGAAACCGCTTCTCCAAATTTTAACCTAATTTCTGCATTGTCAAATTCGAGTTCCTTGCGGCTGGTATAAATTACAGGCGTTTTACCATCGGCATGAGAAGTGCGGACTTTTTCGAGAGTTTCATCGAGCATTTGGGTGCGATACTCTGATGAATCTTCTAACAAGTGAGATACATCTATTTCAATGCTAACTATATTGGGTTCTTTTAACAAGCGTTCCAATTGTTCAGTAGTTTTCTTAACGTGGGAACCAACTATTACTGCACCCGGTTTCCCGTCCCTCACGTATTTTGCCATTTCGTCGGCTGCTACTGGCTGCGGGCCGAGGTCAGCTAAGGATGTTAAAATACTCGCCCCGCTGCGGAATAAAAACTTTTTGCCTTGACTGGCAGCAGCGAGAATGTGTTTCGCAAATGTGTCTAAATCGCCTTGGCTTTCGCCGTCAACAACTGCACATTGGTTGTCTTTCATCTCCATCAGTCGATCTAAACTTCCGTAGCGGATGTCTGCAAGTAAAATGCGATCGACTGCATCAGCTTTGATGCGACCTTTGGTTTTTTCTTCTACGTAGTCTGGCAGGTAACTGTGACTGTAGCCGAAGACTGAATCTTTGGCAAATTCGGTTTGGTGTACAGGCGTTGCGACGCTGTTAACCATTAGGTAATGCACGCTGTGGCGGGTAATTCTGCCTCCTTCAAAAAAGGCGGGAATTAGAAAATGGGCATCGAAGGGGCCAAGTTCTTCGGCGATCGCATCGGTTTCGATGGGATAGTGACCGCGCAGGGTAGAATCGGAACGGCTAACTATTAGGAAGTCTTCGATTTTTTCGCTGGCGATCGCCCTTTTTAGATTTTGGCACACTTCGCGGGTGACGGAGGCTGCTTTTTCGGGAGTTAGCGATCGAGTATTTGTCAGTATGAAGAAAATCGGGCACTTGTCCCGCAGCCCCAAACGCAGGGTGTCTTCGTCCCAACGTGTCAGCAGCAAGCAACTGTGCACGGTTTGAGAACCAGTCGGATCGTCGTCGAGAACTATAATCTTGGGTTTGGCAGAAGACATACTGATATCAAATCCGTTAGCATCGGAATAGTAAATTCGAGTTCACTGTTTACTGTTCACTGTTCACTGTTCACGGCGTCAACAGTCAACCGTCAACAGTCAACATCATTCCGGTGTAACCGGAAATGATATGACCTGGTTGTTAACGTCACCTTTCCAAGATATCCTTACCTGTTACGTAACAGGTAAAAATTTACAATAATTATGATATTTTTTCAACAATTCTCCTAATTCATAATTTTAAAAATGTCTTTGAGTTCGAGTGGAACAGGCATCCTGCCTGTTGCGGTTCAGTAAGCTGCATATTGCTACTGGGTAAGAGGCGCACGCAGCCGTGGACGCTACTAACTTTTGCCATTTTTAAAATTAGCAGCGTTTCGATCTTGCAACTTTTTCATTTCTGCTTGAACTCCCACGGCTACTTGCAAAGCTTCGTTGAGCAATCGCCCCTGTTCGCTGGCTCGATCGCTAATTTGGAGGGCATTCAAATTTTTTAAGTTATTGGCAAATAATTCTGAGTTAGTAGCGACAAATTTTTTGTTTTCCCTAAGAATTCTTTCAGTTTTCAAAGCTCGAACTAAATCGTCTCTGATTAGTTGCAAAGCTTGAATAACTTTGGCTCGATCGCCGATTTTTACTGCCACATTGCCGGCATCTTCTATCCTATCGTTAATTTCGATCGCTTTGATTATACCATTATAGCGATCGACATCATCAAAAAGATTGATTAAATGTGGGTTTTGGCGGCTGCACTGAATTTTCCACGCATCCTCAAAGATTAAACCGACGATCGCAGCGAAGTGAAGGGCGAACCACCACAAATAAGCTCTAGGAAATATCGCAACCAGCAGCCAACAACTGATGAGAACCAAAACAATTAAACCGACAGTTTTCAAAGCTTCGCGGGCAAACTTAGTCGCTGTCGGCGGCCGGTATACGCGCTCGGGCCCGGCGCCGGTGAGGTGCTTGAGCTCACCGAGAGTAATTTCTAATCCCTGAATGTCAGCTCGCATAAATCTTTACAAATATATGTTAATTATAAAGTTTTGTAGTAGAACAAGGGGCTCGTCTACAATAAACCTAACACTTTTTCAAACCAAAACTGCACTATGTCCGCACGTCCTATATACCTCGACAACCACGCCACAACCCCGGTAGATCCACGGGTAGTTGATGCGATGCTGCCGTATTTCACCGAACAATTCGGCAACGCAGCCAGCATCAACCACGTCTACGGCTGGGAAGCAGAAGCAGCAGTAAAACAGTCACGACAAATCATAGCAGAAGCGATAAATGCTTCCCCCGAAGAAATTGTTTTTACCAGCGGTGCAAGCGAAGCAAATAACTTAGCGATCAAAGGCATCGCCGAAGCTTATTTCAGTAAAGGAAAGCACATTATCACAGTAAAAACCGAACACAATGCAATTCTCGACCCCTGTACCTATTTGCAAAAATTGGGGTTTGACATTACTGTTTTACCGGTGAAAAGCGACGGGCTGATTGATATAGGCGATTTGATCAAAGCGATTCGGGCCGAGACAATTTTAGTTTCAGTGATGACAGCTAACAACGAAATTGGCGTCATCCAGCCGATCGCAGAAATTGCTGCAATTTGTCGCGGAAATGACATTCTTTTTCACACAGATGCGGCACAGGCGATCGGCAAAATTCCCCTCGACGTAGAGGAGATGAATATCGATCTAATGTCCTTGACAGCCCACAAAATCTACGGGCCAAAAGGGATCGGTGCTCTCTACGTGCGCCGCAACAAACCGAGAGTGCAGCTAGCGCCGCAAATGCACGGAGGAGGCCACGAAAGGGGAATGCGATCGGGAACTCTCTACCCACCGCAAATAGTTGGGTTTGCCAAAGCAGTAGAATTGGCAATTGCAGAAATGCCGTCGGAAACAGAACGAGTGGTTAATTTGCGCCAGCGTTTGTGGGAAAAATTGAGTGAATTGGGCGATGTTTTTCTCAACGGTCACGCTACGAAGAGATTGCCGGGGAATCTCAATATTAGTGTAGCCGGGGTTGACGGTCAAGCGTTGATGTTGGGTTTGCAACCGGCGGCGGCAGTTTCTTCTGGATCTGCTTGCACTTCGGCGAAAATATCTCCATCTCATGTTTTAGCAGCGATCGGGCGATCGGACAAATTAGCTTATGCTTCAATTCGGTTTGGTATTGGCCGCTTCAATACTGAAGCCGAAATAGATGCAGTCGCCGAACACGCGATCGCAACTATTACATCTCTCCGACAAGCTCAAAAAGTCAATCAATTTTAGATTTGAAATTTGAGATTTTAGATGAGAGAATTGAAGATTAGGAAATAGTTTTGAGTTTTGAGTTTTAAATTATTTAACTTACAACTCAAAACTTTCCCTCTTTTTATGGCAGAGTATAATTGGTATCGAACCCTTACTTAGAACCAAACACCTCGCGCACCCGATAAATCGGTTTTCCCTGCGACTCGTGATAAGTCCGCATCATCACTTCCGCCAGCAAACCAAAACAAAATAACTGCACGCCAGTCAACAGCAAAACTACAGCCAAAATCAGCAAAGGACGATTTCCAATAATTTGACCAAAACCCAATTTTAAGACTGTCAAATAAATTCCTAAAACCGTTCCCAAGGTCATAGAACTCAGTCCCAAAAGTCCAAAAACGTGCATCGGTCGAGTCAGGAACTTTTTCATAAAAGAAATAGTTAACAAATCCATCAACACCCGAAAAGTCCGCCAAATTCCGTACTTACTTTGACCGAAACGGCGGGCGTGGTGTCGCACAGGCATTTCTGCAATTCTCGCCCCTTCAATAAACGCCAACGCTGGCAAAAAGCGGTGCAATTCCCCGTACAGATTCAAGTCTGCTACCAACTCTGATTTATAAGCTTTCAAAGAACAGCCGTAGTCGTGCAAAGTTACGCCTGTAACGCGACCAATTAACCAGTTTGCAATTTTAGAAGGAATCAACCTGCTAATAGTATTATCCTGCCTATTTTTGCGCCAGCCGCTAACTAAATCGTAGCCTTCATTTAACTTTGCCAACAACAGCGGAATATCAGCCGGGTCATTTTGCAAATCGCCGTCAAGGGTAACAATAGCACGGCCGCGAGCGCGATCGAAACCTGCCGACATGGCAGCAGTTTGCCCGTAATTGCGGCGCAAAATTACAGCACAAAGGTCATCGCGAGTGCTGGCTAATTGCTGCAGAAGTTCAGCAGAACCGTCCTTAGAACCGTCATCTACACAAATAATTTGATAGCTGAGTCCCGATGGTTGGATAGAAGAGGCGATCGCCTCAATCAAATGAGGCAAACTTTCCACCTCATTATACACCGGCACCACCACCGAAACATCGAGAACAACCTCAGCCTCAGCTTGCTGTCTCGCCAATTTTTCCAAAAATAATGCAGCGTCCATTTTTTTATTCGATAATATCAACAGTCAACCGTCAACAGTCAACCGTCAACAACTAACTAGGTTGATAACTTTCCACAACTTTACCATATCCCCGCAATTGCTGGTAATAAGCTTGACTGACTAGATCGCCATCCTCCGACAAAACATCGATACCGATACCGTTGCGACCTTGTGCTTTTCCAGAACTGTGAATGTAGCGATTATCTCCGAGATATAATCCTACATGAGTTGCTTTTTCAGGCGTACCAAAAAATACTAAATCTCCCGGTTTTAAAGCACTGATACTAATAGGTTTAGTAAAAGCTTCCTGCTGATAAGCATCCCTCGGCAACCAGATTCCCGCAGCCACAAAAGCAGCTTGCATCAAGCCCGAACAATCATAATTCGGCCCGACTGTACCGCCCCAAAGATAATAATTGGATTGGTTCATAGCCTCGCGAGCAAAAGTAATTACAAGTGGTAATTTTTCCTTTATTTGGGTCTCAGAAACCACGAGAGGATTGTACAATGTTTCTGTCGGAGCGAGCAACTCAACATCTCGAATATCCAGCCATCCCGGATAATCATCTTCGCACAGCCGCACCATCACAGCCGTTGTATCCAAGTTTACATCGCTCTGTCTTAGGGGGGGGTCAAAGACGCGCAAATGTCGCCCCAGCGCTGCTTGAGTTGCCAATCGATCGCACTTTGGGGAATCGTAAATATTTATGTGCGATCGGGCCCGGTACTCCACAACATCAGATAATTGATAATTGGCCATTGCTAATTGCTCATTGTGTGCTGTTAATTGTTCGCATTTATTGTTCGCATTTAACGATAGATTGCCATTAGCTGCTAGCCGTTAACCGTTAACCGTCAGCCATTAACCATGACATTTTTTCACAAAGACGAACAATTAGAAAACCTCGGCAGTAGCATTATAGACTCCGCATTGTCAGAATTTACAGGATTAAGTGGCGATCGTATAGCCATTACCTGGATCGTCTACGATCCGCCGGTGCGAGTCAATACAGGCGGCGCCCTGAGTGCAGAAGAATTTTGGAAATATCAACCGCGAGGTTTTAGCGCTAGAGCTTCCGAACGAATTTATCCAGCCAGCATCGTCAAATTATTCTACCTCGTTGCCATCTGGGAATGGGCGCAAAAAGGCATGATTCAAACCTCGCCAGAATTAGAACGCGCCGTCCGAGATATGATAGTTGATTCCAGCAACGACGCCACCAGTTTAGTAGTAGACGCCCTCACCGGCACCACCAGCGGCCCAGAATTATCACCCGCCCCCTTTGAAACTTGGAAACAGCAGCGAAACATCGTCAACCGTTACTTTCAATCATTAGATTGGCCGGAATTACAAAATATTAACGTCAATCAGAAAACCTGGTGTGACGGCCCCTACGGTCGCGAGCGAGCAGTTTTGGGAGAGTTAATGGAAAATAGAAATATGCTGACTACAAATGCAGCGGCGCGTTTGCTGCACAGTATAATCGGCGGCGTAGCTGTTTCTGCCCAAGCATCGCAAGAAATGATGGGTCTAATGAAACGCAGTTTAGACCCAGCAGAATTAGAGGCAGATCCCGAAAATCAAGTTACAGGTTTTTTAGGCGGGGGATTGCCAGAATCAGCAAAATTGTGGTCAAAAGCGGGACTGACAAGTCAAGTGCGTCACGATGCTGCTTATATTGAAATATCCGGTTTGCGGCCGTATTTGTTGGTTGTATTTACCGAGGGGAAAGAGAATAGCAAGAATGAAGAGATTTTGCCATTTATATCGCGGCAATTTGTCGAAGCGATGAAGACATTGAATTAGATTTAGTAGTTGATTATTGCGGCTAGACTAGACTTGAACTGCAAAAATAATTGGGACGGGCTAGAAGCCCATCCCACATGGAAATTTTGTGGTATGGGCTTCTATCCCGTCCAAAAATTTGATTAAAAGGAATTTTTTCCTAGAAGCTCTAAAACGGAGAGGGAGGGATTTGAACCCTCGAAGGATGTTAACACCCTTAACAGATTAGCAATCTGCCGCTTTCGACCACTCAGCCACCTCTCCAAGATGACAGTAACTAACTATAGCACACACATCTTATTCTTGCCAACCCCTAATTTAAAAATTCCTCAATCCCTTACTCTGTATACTTTTCGCGACATCAACCTCCAGCCTCTTCCCCAAAGCCCCTGGCCTTCAAGTGCTTTTCCCAACTAAAATTGGAACTCAAAAAGAACCTCTTAGTATACAAATACCCCAAGCGGTACAGGTGAGCCTTGCGATCGCCATCGAGATTAAAGTCCGTCGTCGTCACCCCAGCTTCAGTCACATCAATATTAATCACCCTGCCCTTATCCATTTCTCGCTGGTGATAGCGGTCTCTTGCTTTCATCATCGTTCTGAACATCGCCGCCAGCATCGACAGGGGAGTATCAATCTTAGCTTTAGTCTCAATTCCGGTATCGACTAATCGAAACCCAAAGGTAAACCAGCGCGGTGCCGCAAGAGTCGCACCGACGGATTGTTTGTCATAAATCCACAGGGGGAAATTGCTCAAAATTCCGCCATCTACAATTAAGTCATCGCCGAGTTTTCCTGGTTCAAAAAATAGCGGAATACTCATCGACAACCGAACGGCTTCAGCCACGCTAAAATGTTCAGCGCTTTGGAGTCGCAACTGCTCATACAAAGTATCGGAATCGGTCGATTCGCGTCGGTGTAAGTCGTCGGGCAGTACCAACATTTCACCGCGAGTGAGGTTGGATATTACTACTTTTAATTCCCGGTCTTTTACGATTTGTTTGACATCAGCAAAAGTGTGCAAGTTACCTCTACCGAGCATTGATTCCAGCCACTGTCGGAACGGCTGCGCCGAATATTCTCCCATCTGACGGCTAACTGTTAAGAAAAGCAGCGTCCAAGCAGGAGATTGCAAGTCGTCGGCGGGGTCGCCGTTTAAAATTAGAGGACTGTTTTTTTGAGTTAAAAATATGCTGTAATCGAGCTGTCCTAAAATTTCCTCTAAATCATCAATTGACAAGTCGGTTGCCAATACTGCAGCAGTAATTGCACCTGCTGAAGTGCCGGCTAATTTTCGCCACCGGATGCCCAAATCGCTACAGCACCTGAGTGCTCCTAAAAATGCAACTCCGCGCACGCCGCCACCTTCAAAAACACCGTCGGCATAGATTTGACCGTTTTCGTCTGGAGGCGGAAATTTGCTGAGAATTGTTTGTTTCTCGGTGGCGGTGATTCTGACACCGGGTTCTTGCAAAATTTGCTGCGGATACCACTTGCTCATGGGAAATACCTCCGATCAATTTTGGGTTTTAGATTTTAGATTTATATCTATTGTTCTTGATTGTTGTCGGCATCCATTGCCTCTTTGACGTATTGTTGAACTTGCGATCGCACTTGTTCGTAAGCCACCGACGCGCACCAAGGTCGGAGAGATAAAATAGTTGTCTCGGGAGTAATCTCGGCGACCAAACAAGTCGGGGGCGGATTCTCCAACACCAGCGGGTGAGAGTGGGCAATTTCTAATAACTCAGCTACAGTTGGACGAATTGGCCGATCGCCAATATCAATCTTCAAGTCTACTCGCCTCGTTCCCATTGCCGTTGTATTTTTCAGTGTACCGTTAAACAACTGATTGTTCGGGACAATAATTTTTATGCGATCGTCTGTCACCACGGTTGTTGAAAAAATCCCGATGCTGTCCACCACTCCCTTAACATCGCCAGCTTCGATCCCATCTCCGACTTCAAAGGGTCGCAAACTAATCAACATTACCCCAGCAGCAAAGTGCGACAAAGTATTTTGCCACGCCAAACCAATGGCCAAACCCGCTGCACCCACCACCGCAACCACACTGGTAGTTTGAATTCCCAACTGACTCAAAGCGGCGACTACTCCCACTACCAAAATCGTAATTTCAGCAGCTTGAACTAAGAATTTCCGCAGCGTGGCTTCGGTGCGACTCAGTGCACGGCGAGTCACGCGCCCCGCAAAGTTGATCGCAAATCGCGTAATTAACAAAATGCCGATCGCCCACAGCAGTTGAGGTACAATTTTAAACCCCAATTCTACTAATTTTTTGGAGAATTCTTGGGCTACTTCCAAGGCTTGTGTTCTTTCTGCATTTAGCTGAGAATAGAACGTTTGGGCTATTGGTAAAAACGTCTGAATAACTGTCATATCAATTTGGAATTTGGAATTTGGAATTGCAGTTTCAGTATTATCGCTTATTCTGAGAGTCCGACAGGGTTAAAAACCCCTATCTCATAGCTAAAGTCCTCTCAAAGAAAACTAAAATCAATAATTCCCTAGCTCAAAATCTTGAATCGGTTTAAACCGACTTTTACTATGAGGCAGGGGTTTAAACCTCTACCGGACTACTGCTAATAGTGTACTGCTACGCGGGGCAATCGGTGTTTAAAACCGCAGAGAATTTCCCAAGAAATAGTTCCTAAAGTCGCGGCCCAATCGTCGGCAGTAATTTGATATTCCCCATCTTTGCCCAACAGCGTCACCACTTCACCGACTTCTAAATCTGGAATGTCAGTTACATCCAGCATTAACTGATCCATCGTCACCGCGCCCACTTGCCGCACGAATTGACCCCTGACTAAAACCTGCATTTTATTAGAAAGATTGCGCGGAATACCATCTGCATAGCCGATACCAATTACGGCAATCTGTGTCGGCCGCTGAGCTATAAATTGATAGCCGTAACTGACGCCGGTTCCTGCTTCAATTGTTTTCACCTGCGTTACCCTAGCTTTTACCTGCATTGCGGGCTTCAAATTGGCGATCGACTGCAAGTGAGGCGCTGGATAAAGACCGTAGGTAGCTAAACCGACTCGCACTAAATCGTAGTGCAAATCCGGGTCAGCGAGGGCGGCAGCAGAGTTTGCCAAATGGAGGCGAGGGGGGCTAATTCCTGCTATTTTAATTTGCTCGATCGCCTGTTGAAAACGCTGGTGCTGCTCTCTCATAACTGCGGGGTCGGGACTATCTGCTGTCGCCAAGTGAGAGTAAATACTGGCTAATTTTAAATTGGGCAACCGCTTGACTAATTGCACGAATTCTGTAGCTTCCTGCCAGGGCGTACCCAAGCGAGACATTCCCGTATCCAACTTAGCGTGAACCGGCAAACATTGGTTAATATCGGCGAGAACTTCCGAAAAAATTAGGGCTTGTTTGGCAGTACAAATAGTGGGCTGCAAGTGACAATGGGCGATCGCTTTTACCTGTTGGGCTGTATGGGTTGCCCCCAACAGCAAAATCGGCGCTTCTATCCCAGCTTCTCGCAATTCTATGCCTTCGGGAATTGTCGCCACTCCCAGCCAACTAGCACCTGCTTGCAATGCTGTTTGACTGACTGCAACAGCACCGTGACCGTAAGCATCCGCTTTCACAACTGCCATCAGTTCTGTCTGGGGAGATAAGAGCTTTTTAAGCTGTTTTACATTGTGAGTTAAAGCTGCTAAATCGATTTCTACCCAAGCCCGCTGGCAAAGTCCCCCGTTATCGTCCCACAGCAACGTCTGGCGGGATTCTTTTGTCGTTGATTCTGCGGTTGTTTGTTCCCCACTCCACATTGTCCATCGCTCCTACTTGCTTACACCATTAAAAACTGCTTGGAGATTTTACCCTAAGTTTGATTATAATAAGATTCTCTCTTTCATCAAAGTTAACTGGTGTATCATAGCACCAAAAATACCCGGTAAAAACTATGGACGGACTAGCCTACCTACATTTAGCTGAAACTTGGGAAACGGCTGCGGGTCAAACTCGATCGACCCACTCAAAAATGCACCGGAATTTAGCATATACTCCTTTACTTTTCTTTACGATCGCTCTCACAATTTTCAATTTAGTCAATCCCGCACTCGCCATCAAAAAAGGTGATTCCGGCGCGGAAGTAGCCGAACTCCAGAAAACTCTACAAAACGCAGGCTATTTTCGCGGTAAGCCTACAGGATTTTACGGTTCTCTCACCCAGGCTGCTGTGAAAAAGTTTCAAGCAGAGAACAACCTGAAAGTTGACGGAATTGTTGGCCCTAAAACCTTGTCAGCACTCAAAGGTAAGCCGGAAGAGGCGAGTATTGAAGCTGCGGAAAAAATCGCGCCAAATGTCGATCGATCTTCGCCATCTCCTAGCGCCACAGATAATACAAACGAACTCGAATATAAAACTCAAACTCAGCCCCAAGAACCCTCTTTGCCGCCCTTTAAAACTGAAAATTCCGAGGATAAAGAAAGTGAGTTTCCACCCACAGATCTCGTAAATCCTCCTGATAATACTCAAGGAAAAATGACGTTGAAAAAAACCATTTACGGTAACATATCGCCAAAGTCAATAGTTTATTCGGGAGCGGGTTTGTTTTTTGCTCAAAACATGATGTACCGTCACACAATCACAGTTTACGACAGGAACTTTAAATTAGTCAAGACTATTCCCGATACAGTAAACTTGTCGAAGTTCGGCTTTTCTAAATTCAAAGGCAATTATAAAGGCTCTCCCGTAGAAGCAGCTTTTTCAACCGATGGCAAATATGCCTACGTCTCCAACTACAAAATGTACGGTTCCGGGTTTAGCAATCCGGGAACCGACAGGTGTTCTCCAGCGGCCAAACACGATCAAAGTTTTCTGTACCGCATCAATACCCAAACTTTGAAAATAGAAAAGGTAATTCCTGTAGGTGCTGTTCCGAAATTCAATGCTGTTTCGCCTGACAATCGCTTCGCGCTATCCAGTAATTGGTGCAGTTGGGATTTGAGCCTAGTAGATATCAATAAAAATCTCGAAATCGAGCGAGTGAAACTGGGTGCATACCCTCGGGGAATTGTTGTTACTCCCGACTCAAAAAATGCCTATGTTGCTATCATGGGTTCTTCCGATATTGCGAAAGTAAATCTCATCGACTTTTCGGTAGAATGGCTGAAGAATATTGGCAATGCGCCGCGTCATTTGACGATAGATCCCAATGGAAATTATTTGTATGCCACTTTAAATGGTGAAGGAAATGTGGCAAAAATTGACCTAAAAACTGGTAAAGTGCTTGATAAAGTTTCGACAGGAAAAGCACCTCGCAGCATGACAATTTCCGATCAGGGAAAACTGCTTTATGTGGTTAACTATTTCTCGAATACTGTTAGCAAAGTTAGGACGAGCGATATGAAAGTGCTGCAAACAGTGAAGGTTAATTCAAGTCCGATCGGGATTACTTACGATCCGGAAACTAATCAGGTTTGGGTAGCGTGCTATTCGGGCAGTATTATGGTGTTTCAAGATTAATTTAGCTGCTTTGTAGTGAAGGCTTGAGTCCTGACTACAAACAATAACGATTAAATGTTATTGTGGGGCGTTGCTCGGAGCAACGCCCCTCAAATATTATTTGGGCAACTTTAAAGGCTTCACAACATACTCTGAAGACTTAGCAGGGACTTTGCCTTTTTTAGCCATAGATTGGTAAATCATGGCTGCTACTTCAGCACGAGTTGCTGTTCTATTAGGCTGCAAAAGTGTGCGCTTCGGGTGGTTAACAACAATGCCAGCTTCTGTGGCTGATGCTACTTTGTTAACTGCCCATTTCGGCACTTTTGCCCTGTCTGTATAAACTTGTAAAGTTTTGGTTGCTTTTGTTGATGGTTTCAGGCTCAAACCGCTCGCTAAAGCTGCGATGACTTCGACACGCGGAATCTGTTTGTCGGGACGGAACTCATTGTTTGGGTATCCTTTAAGATATCCAGTTTTGACGGTGTGATCGATCGCAGGAGCGGCAGGACTCTTGTCTTTTACGTCTTTAAAATCAATTGGTTTTCTGATCGGCTCTTTGTCGTCGGACATTCGTTGAATTAAGCGCGCTAGTTCGGCTCGCGTCATCGGTTCGTCGGGGCGAAATTTGTTGTCGGTGGACTCAGCAAAAATTTTCCGATCGACTAAAGCGACAATGAACGGACGCGCCCAATATTTGTCTGGAACATCTGAGAATCTAACGGGCCCAACTTTGGGTTTATCGGCTTTGGGTTTATCGGTTTTCGGTTTGGTAATTGCTGGATCGGGAGTCGATGGCGCAATTGGCTTGTTGGGAGGAACAACGATTACACCCACCGGAGGATTTTGCGGTAAAATCGGTCCTAAAGGTGTCACAGGTGGGACTTCCCGTTCTGAAGGAATCAGGGTTGTAGCGGGCGATCGCAAATCCGAATTGGGCGACGCAGGTGTTAATAGTCCCGGGCTCGCGGGCGTCACAGCAGGTTGAGAGAAAACGGCTGGAAATTGCCAATTTCTGGCATTCAATCGATCGGGATTTTTACCTGTTACCCAAAATAAAATTGCTCCCATCGTGCCGAAGGCAACCAAGATCGCAATCAATTCATCTAATCCTAGAGGATTTCTTTCCCCTGACGGGGGTTGTGAAGAAGACATATTGTCACCTACATACCAATGTAGAAATTAAATCACATATTTTTTGGGTCTGGTAGTGACTCAAATAAATAAATCAACTATTCCAAAGTTCTCACTGTTAATACTTGCGGCGGCGTGGAATCGGGAGGATAAATAAAATCAACTTTTACCGATCGCGTTTCTGTCGCAGCTAACCTCAACTTTACCATCGGTTCCACAACTTGACCCACACGGTGCCATAAATGCAAGTAGCGAGTTACATCGTCACCTCCATCATCTTGGTAGCGCAGCCTCACAGTACCTCGAAAATAGGGAAAATCTAGGGGAGGTTGACGAAACCGCAATCCATTTTTTGAGAGTAGATCTTCTTTTAAAGGCGTTTCCAAACTCACCGCTACCGTTTGCGGTTTTTGGGCAGTGTTATGCAGCGGCAAACTCAGATTGTAGTGTACGCCGTAATTGCCGTGGGCTTCGTAAGCGGTGTCGGGATAGCGCGCCAGCATTTTTCCGGCTTGCACTTGTTGGGTTCCCAAAGTGCCCCCGCGCAAGGTAGAGATCGCATAGGATATCGCTTTTCCAGTCTGGGGAATTGCCAGATTTTTAGCATCGCGATCGACTAATTCCGCTTCCCATCCAGAACCTTGCTGCACCCCTGCCACGCGGCCGTAAATCAGGCTTCCGGAAGTGGCGTCGGGGGGAGTCGGGGTTTTGTCGCGGGGGCCTGCCAAACCGCCATTATTCAGCAATTGCTGCCATTCTTCCAGAGTTGGCGCGCGTTCGCGCAGCCCTCGAAGAGGATCGCCCCCATCAGCATTTTGAGGTGCATACATTGCCAAAGTAGCGGCATAAACCTTGCCGCTACTTTTGAGCCGCACAAAGGTAGAACGACCATTTATCGGCTTTTCCAGACCCCGCACGGGAATAGGGCGATTCATCAACAATGCGGTTTCTCCCGGTGCAACGAGCAGTTTTGCCGGAAAATCCGGCTGCCGCATTCCCCGCAAAACGCTATCGACAGCCCTAATCCCAGGGCCGGAATATACTTCGCCGTCGGGATTCTCACTTAGTGCGGGTTTCTGTTTGAACGGTGCGTCTGGTTCCATCAGGTAACTGGCTGCCTGCAATACTTCCACCGTCACGGGCGCGGAACTGGGGTTGTACAACAAAGCTCCTATATACAACGTGCGCGAATTCAGCGGAGTGTGAGAAAAGTGGTGAGCAAACAAGGTGAATTGTCCTTGAAAGGCAAAGTTCAGGTGAGCTGCGGGGAATTTTTTGCCGTCTGGGGGAAAAGTTGAGAGCAAAATGCCTTCTTTTTTGACCCATTCGGGACTGTCGCTGTTGAAGAGGGGGATGCTGTCTAGTTGTCCGGGGAGCTCGCGCACTTCCGCAGCTTGTACAATTTCTGCGGGTGCTGGTTTTGCGGGAACAGATTGTACGGGTTTTTTGACGTACAACAATCCGCCGGCTGCACAAAGGACGATCGTAGAAATGCCAGCAATTCGAGAAAAGAGATTTGGTTTCTGAATCATGAAAGTTAACTGTCAGCCCAATCTCTGTACATCTTCCACCGACAGCGACAGCGCCTGAGCCACTTGCTCTACGGTTAAACCCATTGCCAGCAGTTGGGGAATCGCATCCCGTTGGGTTTGTTCTGCGCGATCGGCCCTTTGGCGTTCCTGTTCGGTATGGAGGCGTTCTAGTTTAGCTTGTTCGCTACCAGTTAACAACAAATTCCCCTGATTATCCCACCAACGCAACCATCGCTGATGCTGATTTTGATAGCTACCTTCCCACATACCTAACTCTACTCCCATCAGGTCTATCGGATAATGGCCGCGATCGTTTGGTTGCAAACGGCGATAACGAGTATTCACCCAGTTATAGACTTCCAATTCGCTCGTTTTAATGATGTAAATCGCATAGTAAGGAATGCGAATAATCTGCTCGTATACCCAAAACTTTCCTGGTTTCTGGTTGATACCTTCTGGTAAGCGAGATAAAGGAGTATTATCTCGTTCTTCAGCCCCATTTCCACTTGCAAATTCGATCGCAATTAATGGCACAATATACTCGCGCCAAATCACGTAAGAGCGGCGAATTTCCCCATCTATTAGGGGCCCAACGTTGGGAACGTAGAACCAGTCAGGCGCTTCGGCTCCCTTTTCTGGAGGGTCGGTTTCGCGCCAGTAAATGCCACAATCTTGCCCGATCGCATATTGTCCGTCCGGGTGGAGGGTTTGCAGCGTAGTTTCCAGGGAGTCGGTGAGTAAGATACTCTGGGGATGTGCTAGAAAGTTATGTACAAACGTGCCGTCGGAGTCAGGTAGTTGGGTGTGATCGGGAAAGGCGGGGGGTAATGTTGTCGGGTTGAGGTTTTGGATCATGTCAGCTATCCGATGGTGAAAGGACAGATGCTTTATTAATTAGAGCATAGCGATAACTGTATTTTTGTATATATGCTAATATATATATTAGGTATTGTACCGCAACGCCAATAAAATTATAAGTTAGACGGCTCGAAAAATTGAGTAGATGAGTTATTTTTAGCTTATGCAAACAGATGTTATGTCCAACAAACGAAATCTGATTCTACCTCAACCAGTTTCCAATCTGGAAGTTTCATCCACAATAGAAACTCAATCGAGTGTTGTCATCGTTGGAGCTAACGGTTCAGGGAAAACACGCCTTGGGTCTTGGATTGATCTGGAGTCCCCACAAAAATCCTTGGTGCATAGAGTCGGAGCGCAAAAGTCCCTTTTGATACCAGATTTTTGTTCTACATCCTCCATTGATATTTCTGAAAACACTCTTCTCTATGGTTTACATCAACCTAACGTATCTTCAGAAGACCTACAGAGTTACAAAAGTTCTTACAAATGGGGATCTAAACCAAATACTCATCTCCAAAATGATTTTGATAAACTGCTTACCCACCTATTCACAGAAGAGTTTGATAAGAGTACAAAATATCGTCAACAGGTTAAAGCTAATGGAATCTCAGAATCCCCTCCAGAAACCAGCCTTGACATAATTAAACGTATTTGGGAATTTGTTCTTCCACATCGCGAGCTTACTATTGGAGCCGGGAAAATTGAAGTAAGTTCCAGACATAGTACAGGAAGTTCATATCATGCGTCTGAAATGAGTGATGGGGAGAGAGTCATCTTTTACCTTATTGGACAGTGCCTTGCCGCGAAAACAAATGGAATAATAGTGATCGATGAACCTGAAACTCATATACATAAAGCTTTGCAAAGTCGGTTGTGGGATGCAGTTGAGGTAGAAAGACCAGATTGCCTTTTCGTGTATTTGACTCACGATTTAGATTTCGCAGTAACACGCTTGGATGCTATTAAAGTTTGGCTGAAGAGCTATGAAAATAATCAGTGGGATTGGCATTTAATACTTGGGAATGAAGCTGTCCCTGAACGTCTTCTCTTGGAAATTATTGGAAGTAGGAAGCCGATTTTATTTGTCGAGGGCGAGCTAGGTAGTCTAGATTATTTCTTCTTCTCACGCTTATTCAAAAAATATACCGTTACTCCATGTGGTGGACATGAGCAAGTTATTAATTCAACTTGCTCATTCTCAAAACTTAAAAATCTTCATAATCTGGATTGTAAAGGCATAATTGACCGGGACTTTAGGAGGGACGAGGACGTTGAATATTTGAGGCAACGAGGCGTATTTTGCCTTAATTTCTCAGAAATTGAAAATTTACTGCTTTCAGAAAATGTCCTAAGTGCTGTGGCAACTAGCTTATATAGAACTGAAGATGAGGCGGCTCACCTCATTCAACAAACTAAACAGTTAGTATTCACTCACATGACACAAGAAAAGGAACGCCTTGTTTCAGCGATTGTTGCAGCGCGTATAGCAGATATTTTCTCTACATTTAACGCCAAAGCTCGTGGTGAAGCAGGACTAATCAAAGCGTTGTATGATGTTACAAAAGGTATCGACATTCCGGGTTTGTATGAAGAGACAAATAACTTGGTAGAAAATATCCTTATCACTCAAAATTATTCTGAAGCACTGGGTTTATATAATAATAAGGGACTCTTACCTCAAGTATCTTGTTTGTTCAGATTGCAGACTAACAGAGAGAACAATGAGTTAGTAACCTACATAAAGCGGCTAATCAACAGTAGGGATAATAGAATGATTATAGAGGCATTTCAAAATGCAACTCCTGAACTGGTAAGCCTCAGTTGATTTAGCCCCAAGCACTCCAGAGTACGATCGATTAGATTTACTCAGCACCTTAGTGGAAGCCTACGAGAAGAAACACATACCGATCGCAATCCCCGATCCGATCGAAGCGATTGATTATTACATGGAAACTCGCCGATGGTCTCGTCGCGATGTAGAGTCATGTCTCGGTAGTCGGGCTAGGGTATCCGAGGTTTTATCTCGTAAACGTTCCTTGACATTGGAGATGATTCGGAAGTTGAATCAAGAACTGGGGCTTCCCGCTGAAATTCTCATCCAACCCTATAAGTCGGTAAAAATCCCCGCGTAACAATATAACTCGATCTACCTTGATAGTTATATGGTGCGTCGCTGGGGGAAACTTCTCACTAAGGCGCCCATAGTCGAGGGCGACGCACCCTACATTCTTAACGCCTTCTACTCCCGAAAGAACGACTGCGACTCGGTTGACGAGAATTCCTGCCGCTACCAAAACTCGGACTCCGCCTTTGCTGCCGGGAATTTGAGTTGGGCGATCGCCTCAAAGTGCTCCCACCGTAACCCGAACCGGTCGATCGATTGCCATTTGGCCGTGCTGAGGGTCTTACTGGCTGGTTATATGTAGGCGATCGCAGGCGGCCGGTCGTCCTTAAAACTTGACGGTTTCTCACAACTGGAGGCGGAGTTTGGTAGCGAGTTTGATACCGCTGAACAGCTTGGCCGTAAGTATTGCCATACCCGCCATATCCTGTCATAATTCCCGGCTGATAGACTGGTGGCATATAATATTGCGGTCTAAATAACAAACTGCCGATCGCCTGACCAGCTATAGCCCCAGCAAACGGCGCCCAGAAGCCAGATTGCTGTCGCACTACTACGGTTTGTGGCTGACCTGTTTGAGGATTAGGAACAGTTTCGGTAACGTTGTGAACGTACTCAATTTTAAAATCTTCTGTCAAATGCAAAACCGCTTGATTGTTATCCACATTTAGATAACTTTTCTTGCCTGCCGATATTTCTTCATCCGTTAACCGAGCCATTTGCAAATCCGTAGTTCGGTAAACTGGGGGACTGCCGGGGGGAGTATTCAACAACATTAAACTGTATTCGCCATCAGCATCGTCGTAGGTAGCTTGCTGTACAGGATATTGACCTGGACTCAAGTTATTATTATTTGGTGTAGGACGCACTGTGTTAATATTTGGATTCCCAGCAGGATTTGTATAAGTTTGTCTGCTTGGAGAACCGCAGGCAGTTGCCGTCGCTAAGAAAATTAAAGCCATTAAATAAATTGTCAGTTTTCGCAGCATCATAAATAGTAATTTATAATTTGGCATGGATTGTTTGATAATGGCTCCTTCTTCCTTCTTCCCGACATCAGTTACATCAATTACACCCGTTACTGAATCCGTTGCCGAACTTCTTCCTTCCTTAAATCGGAATAAGTTCGGGGAAATTGACCAACACTTGGTCGTTAGTAAGTTCGTCTCCCAACTGTGCGGGAGAAAAGTGAACTTGCACAGCTCGGAGCCTTTCTTGGTAATGTAAATTCATCAGGGCTTTTAAACCGACTTTCAGCGCGTTGATATCAGCAAGGTCAGTTTCTAGGGCAGGAACTTCGCCTTCATAAGCAACTGTGATCATCACCACCACATTTCTAGTTACAGGCAAAGACAAGGGGGAATTTTTATCGTAAACAGATGTACTGTATTGAGGCTCGCTGAGATAGCGATCGGCTGAATCAATGAAAAGTTCATCCACATAATCGCCCGCTTCGCCTTCATTCCAAAAAACATCGCCTTCATTGGCGGCTGATTGCCAGTAGTTGTCGTACTGCAACAGGTGATTGCAAATTTCTACAAGACCTTCTCCTAAAACTGCTATGTCGCCATCGGCATCAATTGCTCTTCTGGCGGTGCGGTTGAGAACTCCTAACAGCGGTGCAACTTCTTCGCCTGTTAGGTGAACGAACACCCGGCAAACTGCCACTCGAGTTTTACCTGTAAATTGATTGAATCGATCGCGCCAAGCATTCATAATAACCTAGAGTTGTAATCTGTAGGGCTATATTTTCAAGGATAACAGGTCACTTGAACTCTTGCCGTCTACCCTCAGATTGATCTGAAGAGTATTTTTAGCGATCGCCTCCACAACATACTATCTCACTATGACTCATCTAATTTTATAGCAGTTTCAATCGCATCAAATACAGTAGGGAAATGGCACAGCCTTGTCATGAGGGGCAGTAGCAACTTTTAATAATTGGTATAAGATTGAGGATGGTAGCAATTTTTTTAAAACTGATATTAATTAAACCCTCCGAGAGCTTTGCGGGAATAGGATATTGTTTGCTATCGATTCATCTGTTCTCAATTGTTTGCACTGCTTTGCGAGCGGCAGGAAAATAAATTTTAGGGTAGATAATTTCCAGTCAAAAAACCTCCAATCTGGCAAGATTGGAGGTGCGCTAAGCGAATACTTTGGTTTGAGATAACTATTTGAGGATCGCGCTTTGGACTTGTTCGATCACAATTTCAAAACTCAACTCAGCAACTTGTGAAACTGGCAAATCCAGCTCGCCGCCCGGAGCTTCTGGGTGTTCCCGAACGGCTGCAACCGCATCTGCTGACTCAGCTACAGCACCCGCCGCCCTCAAATCGAGCAACACGGGAATTTCCATGTGTCCAGAAACACCTGCATCTGCGATCGGATCGATCGACTCTTCAAAAACTTCAAAATTATCGGTCATCGCCGCGCAAGCAGCAGAAGCGCGCTTGCCAGCGCGGTAGCTCATGTAGGCCGCACCTGCGCCCCCAAGCCCAGCCAAACCGAGGAAACCGAGAGCTGCTGTTTTGTAAGATTTCCACGGATTCATTCGCTCCGAGCCGCCGGAACCTAGGATTGTTGTCGCAGAACCAGATTTAGCCGCCCCAGATTTGCTGTAGGAACAGGGGAAAGCAGATGCGGCGTCACAAACAGCGATACTGCTTGCGATCGCGACAACGGAAGCAATGCCAGCTAACACTTGAAACTTCTTCATGGTGCTCTGGAGATTGTAAAGGATAATTAAAAAATTAATGGTAACAGCTCTTTACAAATGTATCAACTCTGCGCGCCACCCATATCGAAGATCGATCGCAAAAGTCAGCTATAGCCTCACGCAATTCAAATTTAAATTTGCCAGCTTAAAAATTTGCAATGCTTGCTTTGTAAGCGTTTCGGCCAAAAAAAAGGTAAAAGTTAAACTTTTGTGAACCAATACTTCGATCGCGCCCAACTTAGAAAATCTGCGGTGAGACACTAGAAAATTTAGTTGCAGACTGGCAAACACTTGGTGACAAACTACTTTTAAGGCTACTTTTGTAAAGGCTTAGTTATTGGAATAACTCTTATTTTTATGACAGACAACGCGACTCAAGGCATTGAGCGAGATCCTCGCCGATTGTTGGTGACGGGCGGGGCTGGATTTATCGGCTCAAATTTTGTGCATCACTGGTGCAGCACCTATGCGGGCGATCGAGTAATCGTACTCGACGCTTTAACCTACGCCGGAAACAGACAAACCCTGGCAACTTTGGAAGGAGGAGAAAATTTTCGTTTTGTGCAGGGGGATATTTGCGATCGTACCTTAGTCGATACCTTGCTCAAAGAAGAAAACATCACCACAGTCGCGCACTTTGCCGCAGAATCCCACGTTGACAGGTCAATTATCGGGCCTGCAGCCTTTGTTCAAACAAACGTTGTCGGAACCTTCACGCTTTTAGAAGCCTTCCGCAAGCATTTTGAAGCAATTGACGATCCCTCTCTCAAAGCACAAATGCGCTTCCTCCACGTTTCTACCGACGAAGTTTACGGCAGTCTCGGTCCTGATGACCCAGCCTTCACAGAAACAACTGCCTACTCGCCCAACAGTCCCTACTCAGCCTCCAAAGCTGGCAGCGACCACCTCGCCCGCGCCTATTTCCACACCTACGGCGTCCCGACAATTATCACCAACTGTTCCAACAATTACGGCCCCTATCACTTCCCAGAAAAGCTCATTCCATTAATGTGCATCAATATGCTATTGGGCAAACCGCTGCCAGTATACGGCGACGGTCAAAACGTGCGAGATTGGCTCTACGTTCTCGACCACTGCCGCGCTTTAGATGCCGTTATTCACCGCGGTCAGCCTGGGGAAACCTACAATGTTGGCGGAAACAACGAGGTAAAAAATCTCGATTTAGTAAAAATGCTGTGTCAGCTAATGGACGAATTAGCTGAGGATTTACCCGCCCGTCCTTGCGAACAATTAATCGCATTTGTCAAAGACAGAGCCGGGCACGATCGGCGTTACGCTATTGATGCCAGCAAAATTAAAACTGAGTTAGGTTGGACTCCCTCAGTAACCGTTGAAGAAGGTTTGCGACAGACTGTAGAATGGTACTTAGCCCATCGGGATTGGTGGGAACCCCTGCTTTCGGAGGAATATCAAACTTACTACCGGAAAGTCTACTCTAATTAATCTACTCTTGGACGCACGGGCTACCAAAAACCAGCACCGGTAAAAAACTGGTTTTCAAGCTCAAGAGTGCGTCCAACAAAGGTTTCTGTCTTGCCTTCAAGCTTTACATTTGAACTCTAGGTGCAGAAACGGGGTTTGAGGGAGGAAAATTTTTAGTTGAGTGCGATCGATCAGAGTTAAAAAACCTGTTTTCTTTAATCTTTGCGCCTAATTTCAGATTTAATTAGGGAAAGGTAAGTATCACACACATTCGCCCTTGTCAATCATTGTGAAGATTTAGTTAAAAATCATCCGAAACGCATAAATGCAAGTGTTTGTAGCTGATAATTTTAATAGAGTTACAAGATTAAGCAATTTAGAAGCTTTTAGGAAAAACAAAAAGCACCAATGACCGAAATAAACTGGCTCAAGCACGTCCAAGAACCTAAATACTGGCTGTTAGGCATCGCCTCCGGTTTGATTGCCATACACCTAACTCTAACTTCCAGAACAAACGACACAGACCTGTTTGGTACAATGTTACTGTTTTGGGGAGTCGTAGCATTTCTCATTTGGGAAAGGCACGAATCCTTAACTTTTGAAAGCGGAGTTTTTGCCAGCTTCTTTGGGTCATCGTTAATTGCTTTAATATTGCTCAAAAGTTCATCCATATCTGGATACGACTTTTTTATTCGAGCAACGCCTTTTTTGTCGGGAATCAGTCTCGCATTGCTGGCTTCCGGCACAAAAGGACTAAAACAATATAGGCAGGAACTTCTAATTCTTGGCTATACAGCTATTCCTCCAGGATTGATCGGAGTATTCGTTGATGTCGCCCTATTAACAGCAAAATTTTCAGCTTTCCTCCTCCACTATCTAGGATTTGAAGTGGTGCGAAAAGGGGTTTTTCTAATCCTGGAAAATGGCAGCGTGGAAGTGTATCACGGCTGTTCGGGCGTAAATGCGATGTTACAATTGTTAGGACTAGCTCTGGTTTTCTTACTGATGTTTCCTACCACTAGTGGTCAGAAAATGGTATTGCCATTCGTGGCCATAATTACTGCATTTCTAGTTAATGCCGCGCGAGTTGCTCTAATGGCAGTGCTGGTATCGCTATCTCAACCCGAAGCATTTAAATACTGGCACGAAGGAAATGGTTCGGTAATATTTTCTATGATTGCTGTATTTATTTTCGGGTTATTCTGCTGGTTTGCAATTTTGAAAGACCAACCCCAAAATAAGGAAGGACAGAATTTCTAATGGCTATTACATCTTGGAAACCACTTAGGCTTTCCCTGTTGGCTGTTACTTTGGGAGGGGTTTTGTTGGTTGCCGGAAAATTGGTTTTCTATCCATCGGACGGCAAGAATGTGGCAACCCCGTTTGAGTTTCCCGAGTCGGTGCCTCTAGCCGATTGGAAACTAAACAAGAGCGCGCTTCTGGAAATTAAGGAAAATTCAGGATTCAAAGCTGCCAGGAAATATGAATATCAAAAAAATAGCATGGGTCTAGAAATAGAGATGCGCTATGCGGTAGACAGCATTGGGGATGTGGAAGGTATGATGAAGGGACATACTATTCTCAAGTCGAATCCTGGTAAACTAGCATTGGCAAACACTCAAGGCGCGGGGTTTCACGGACTTTTGCAACAGCAAAATCGACTGTATTTGAGTTCATGTATCAATCCTCATGGCAGTCCTACAGTAACTTCCCAACAGTTTAGATATAATCGAAATACTCGCGATTGGCAGCCAAACCGTATTCTGTTTTGGTTGTTGGGTAGGGGAAATATTCAAGACCGGCGCTGTTTGTGGACTCAGATGTCTGTGCCTTTGGATAAAACAACTCCAGAAGATGCCAAAAAAATTCTAGAGAATGCTTGGGTTTCTTGGTATGGGTGGTGGCAGCCGCGATTTCCCGAGCCTTGAGTCGAGTCAGTGGATTTTAGCTTTTAGCTTTTAGCTTTTAGATTTACTCCACAGGTGAATCTGGAAGCTGGAACAAGAGTCTAAAATTTTTGATTCTCCACGACTGTTGTCGGGGGCTTGTATCCGTTCTTGGGCGGGGTCAAGAGAGATTTTTCTTAACAACAACTCTGATTATTTTATGAATGACTTACAAGGCGAACAAGGTTTTTCTATCTACAGGCTGCGTTGGATTGGCTACGGTCTATTAATTTTGTCTGTGTTAGATACGATTGCAGTTCTTATACCAGCAAATTTTGGCAATCGCCTCTGGGAATTGCAGACGATTGGGGCAGTAGTGGAACGGGTTCCCGTTCCACTACTTGCAATGGCGCTGATATTTTTTGGAGAAGGGTACGATCGCAGAGGTTTGGAAGAGGTTTTTTTGAAGGTTTTGTCTTGGGTTTGTCTGCTGCTAGGTCTAGTTTTTCTGTTGATGCTGCCTTTGGGAATTTTTGGCACTATCTATGTCAACAACCAAAACAACCAGCAAATTACTACTCAAGCAAACCAACAATTAGCTCAGTTGCAGCAGGTGGAAGATCGGCTAAAGAAGGGTAGTCCTGAAGATTTAAGGAATTTGGCGGGGGAACTTACCCGTTTGGGGGTACAAGCGGATACGCAAAACCCACAGCAATTGAAAGAGCAAATTCTTTCGAGAATTACTCCGGCTAAGGAACGATTACAGACCCAAAGTGCTGCGGTTCAGTCAAATCAGCGCGTGGGGTTATTTAAAAATGCTGTTAAGTGGCTGCTGGGCGCGCTGATTTCTAGTGTTTTGTTTTTTACGCTGTGGCGCGGTACTGACTGGGCTCGCTAGTAGTTTTGAGTTTTGAGTTGAGAGTTTTGAGCTAGTAAGGTGCGCCTAGCGCACCCGGAGAGCGTTGTTGAGGACTAAGATTCGCCCTGTGCACGCAG
>NZ_JAUBQR010000475.1:0-1065 GCF_036701385.1 Microcoleus sp. Pol12B4
AATCCGGCACAGTTGGCATCATTTGCTAATATGGTCGGCAGTCCGGTTTTAGCTTCCACCCAGTCAGCGAGGGGGACGTTATGCCAGTTTTTGAGGTTAATTGCAACTCTGGCTAGGCGGCCTGCGGCGTCTGCGGGGCCTGGAGTGCCAATGCCGATCGCACTTACATCATTTTCGATCGGATTCAGTTGTAAAATAGCATCCGTCATCGCTGCTAAAACGGCTTCTGGCGTTGCGGGTTGAGGGGTTGAAACAGTTAAGGATTGGTGACAAATGCCGTCTTTGCTAAATCTGCCGAGTTTAATTGCAGTTCCGCCTAAGTCAATGCCGATTACTTGTGTCATTCGCTGTGCGTTTGGGATGCAATAATTTGGGAATAACTTTAATAGGATAAACCTATTGTATGTGCGCCTAACACACCTTACAAATTAAGTTGGTAGTGAGGACTTAAGTCCTCAAACTTCTCTTTTAAATGTATGATAATTATCCAGGAAGACTCCCATTAAATATTAATAGTATCATGTCGCTCGCAAGACCTAACAAAAATTCTGGATACAAGCGAGTTCGCCTATTTAATTTCGCCTAACTTACGTTGCGCTACCTCTCGGTTGTGCAAAGCATCGTGGTAGTCTGGTTGGAGAGCAATTGCCTGGTTATAAGATGCGATCGCCTCTTCAAACCTTCCTAAATTATACTGCTCATTCCCTCGCTCGCACCAGGCTTTCGCATCTACATTAACTTCCGATTCTGCCTCTTTACCCTCAGCGCCTCTGCGGTTCACTTCCCCAGAAAAACCCAAACCATCCCCAACAAACACCGCCTCAATCACCCTCCCCTTTGTATCCTCCTCCTCCACCTCCGGCAGCGGAAACCGTGTCAATATCTCCCGTCCAATTTGCCTGGCAACCTCTGACAATTCCCCGCTGGCAATTCTACCTAATAATACCAGCCGCTGCGCCAATTCCTGAAGCGATGCCACTGCATCCGTAGCAGCAGTCTCATCATGTTCGCCCTCTAACAATCTTTGCCCAAACCGTCGCAACCAAGCCGCCAATTCACCATCTT
>NZ_JAUBQR010000350.1:0-4059 GCF_036701385.1 Microcoleus sp. Pol12B4
GGAGCTAGAATTGTACCAGCGATTCCTGCTTGGTATCACAATCCGCAAACTATTGAAGATTTGGTAGACTTTGTGGTGGCTCGCGCTTTAGACCAGTTGGGGATTGATTGCGTTCCTCTCAAACGCTGGAAGGAAGAAGAAGGGAGTTAGTTGACAGTTGACAGTTGACAGTTGACAGTTGGTTACTGGTTATTGATGATGTGTTAGTTTCAATTAGCAATTTTCAATTAGCAATACTTCGGCTACGCTCAGCACAAGTTCCCAATTACCAATTACCAATTACCAATATTTTTAATATGCGACCTGTATTTTTGCTAGTAATTGTGGTAGGGCTAACTATTTTTGCCCTGCAAAATGTGGAGCCGGCATTATCGCTGGTGTTTTTAGGAGTTCGATCGCCTGCTTTGCCTTTATCTATCTGGATTTTGCTGAGCATGGTGGTGGGAGCTCTCACATCTTTATTGATTTCTGGTTTACTGGCTTTTTCAAATTATCTATCTCCAACGGGAGACCGCACCGGCAGATCGAGTCGCAGCGGTCCCGATACTTTCCCAGAGGACAGGAGAACACCTTACACGCCACCTCCCCCTCCTAGAAAACAGGGAATTGACCCGGATCTGAATAGGGAAAATAGCCAAACTCAGGCTGCTGGTTCCTACCGAACTGATTACGGTACGTCGGCTGGTTACAGTGCGCGGACTTTCCAGCAAGAAACTCCGAACCCTGATGGGGCAAAGGATTACGCTCAAGCCGGGACTTATGCAGCGGCAGACGATGAGGACGATTGGGTCTCAGATGGCTCAAAATCCGGCTCTCAAGGGGGTGATGACGATTGGGGGGACGATCGCGATTTTCCCGATCAACCGCAGGTCAATGATGTTCCAGCGACAAATCCGAGGGCTTACGAAGCTCAGCAGGAACCGAAAAGCAAGTCTTGGGCTGGCTCAGTATATTCTTACGGCTATCGAGATCCCAGCCAGTCTGGGGTGGGGCAAACTGAGGCTGTATACGATGCGGAGTATCGAGTGCTGGTTCCTCCGGGAGGGGATATTCCTAAACCCGCTGATGAAACACCAATAAATCCTCTTGCAGAAGCAGAGGATGATTGGGGATTAGATGAGGGTGATGAGTTTGAGGACGATGATCGCCCCAGTGGCGGAGCGATTAACCTGAAAAAATAGAAAAATATCGGAGGATTTGGCTGTGGATGGGTTGAGGGGAGTAAATATTTATCTCGTCGGGATGATGGGTGCGGGGAAAACAACGGTGGGGCGGATTTTGGCAAAAAAATTAAAATACCGTTTTTTTGATACTGATGAACTAATTGTTCGAGTTGCTAATCAGTCAATTGCTGAGATTTTTGATCGAGAAGGGGAAGAGGCTTTTCGGGAACTAGAAACTAAAGTGCTTGGGGAATTGTCTGCGTATCAAAATTCGGTTGTGGCTACTGGCGGGGGTATTGTAACGCGATCGATGAATTGGGGTTACTTGCACTACGGTGTAGTGGTTTGGCTGGATGTGGCTGTAGATCAATTGTACGATCGACTGCGTTCGGACACCGCTCGACCGCTACTGCAGGAGGGCGAGATCAAATCTAAGCTGCAAAGCCTTTTTAAAGAGCGAGAGCGTTTCTACACTCAAGCAGATGTCCGAGTCTGTGCTGGTGTGGGCGAAAGGCCTGAAGCAGTCGCGACTAGGGCGATCGAGGAAATCCAAAAAGTTATCAAATCAGAAACCGGGCCCGATCTCAATTGATACATTCAGAAACCGGGTGTCTGAGGAATTTTGGTATTAGTTCCCAAAAATAATGCAACTCTACGCAACCTCCCAACCACCAGATTCATCAGTCATTCCCAACATCTAAAATCTAAAATCTAAAATCTAAAATGGTAGAACTTCGGTAAAAATACTGGTTTTTGTCTGAGTGTGTCCGTTTAACCACCAATATTTTGAAATCCACCGGGTTTGAGTGGATGTGATGCGTACTTTTTATAAGTATGAGGATGTGGCGATGCGGAGATTTTATACAAGAATTAATGGCAGACTCGTCTGATGCGTTAAAGTCGGCTATTGAGTTCTCCCTAAAAATAAAAGGGCCCCACCGCTGAAGGGCTGTAGGGCGCAAGGACAGTTAAACGCTAACTTGATTGTCGGGAAATTTAGCATCAATGCTATGCTCCTATGTGACGATTTTACGATCGTCCATTCACTTATCAACTCTCCCGTATCAAAAAATGTAACCCAGCACCGATCGAATTCAACCTGTCCTATTGTAAAAACAATACCTCATGCATTCTGACTAGCAGCTCCCGAAAGCTGCTTTTTTATTGCGATGAATTTTTGGCTGCGGGACTTGCGGGAGCTTGGCAATAACATTTTGAGCAACAGTCGCTACAATTCTATACTGCCCTAGGGGTTTTCATTTGCACTCCAGGTTCGTCGGTAATTGGTAATTAGTAATTAGTAATTGGGAATTAGTAACGCGCAATGGAGAATCGACCATTGACAAGCTGTACCTCACTAGGCTTAAAAACTGCTATGATTACGGCGCGGAACGGGGAATTAATCCGAGTGGGGGATTGAAAAAAAATAAGCTGTATTTATTGATGGGCGATCTGATAGTTTTCGGCTAAATATCCGTTAAATATCCGTTGCGAGTTATATAATTTTGTTGGGTAAATTTCCCGTTCCTGATTAAGAGAATACGAGCCTGCCTGTTTTTAACCAAAACTCTATCGCTCCGCCCAACGCTACACCAGTTAAACAAATGCTAGCTAATACCGCAAAAGCCCGCCAATTTTTCCAACCTGATATTTGAATATCGAGTCTTGCCAAAGCTCCGGCTGAAATCAAGACTAAACAAGTAGCAAAGAGGTGCATCCAGGCAAAAACTACCACTGCCACAAAAGCTCCTACAATAATAGAAAGAAAAGCACCAATATCACTGGAAAACCACCGCATTATTAATGCTTTTATCCCTTTCAGCGGGAACGACAAGGCAACAGCTAACACTAAAATTGAAGCTATGGCTAAAAACCAAGTTAGGTGCGGGGGAACATCAAACTCAGACAATTTCCAGCCAAAAGTGAAATAAGTAACAAAAAGTAGAGTTAGGGAAACCCAAGAGTTTTTTTTCATCCTATGGCACAATTAGGGAAACCACGACGCAAAAAAGATGATAATTCCGATGAGTTTGTACAGGGCCTAAAGGTTAGTAGAAATAGCTTGCACCGGACAAGTAGGGATGCACTGCTCACAAACGATACACCGCGATCGAGCAAAACTTAGTTTAAAGCTTTCTGGGTCAAGGGTCAAGGCTTCTGTCGGGCAAACCCCGGTACACAAACCGCAGTGAACGCAGATATCTTCGTCTATGAGTATTTCCCGACTGGCTAGGGAAACGCCGATGTTTTGCGATCGCATCCAGTCGATCGCCGCTTCTAGTTGGTCGATGTCCCCTGATAACTCTAGCACCAGTTTGCCCACTTGATTCGGAGCCACCTGAGCACGGATAATGTTGGCTGCAACATTAAAATCCTTTGCCAGTCGATAGGTGACAGGCATTTGGATCGATCGTTGGGGAAACGTCAGTGTTACCCGTTTTTTCACCCTGCAAGTCCTCGGTAATTTACAAACAATCTTTGTTATCTTCTGTTTTAGCGCACTTGGTCTAATTACTGCCTTTAGCACAAATTTTTATGAGATGGGTCTGATTATCTCAAAATGTGCTATAATCTGAATCTATTATTTAAAATAAAAACATAGAAATCAAAGCGCAATTTATTTTATGACCCAGAATTCGCCCAAGTCAACTGTCGCCCCCGCCGCCAAAAATCCCGAAACAAAAGTCGCCAGCCGCCTCAGAAACTTATTGATAGTGTTAGCAGCGATCGCCCTTTCAATATCCATCTTCTTCGGGCTGCAAACCCAAACGCCATCAAGCAGTCTCACCGACATGGCAAAAGCTTCAACGCCATTAGAAACAGCTTTGGTAAATGGCAAACCGACACTCATGGAATTTTATGCTAATTGGTGCGGTAGCTGTCAGGCAATGGCTAA
>NZ_JAUBQR010000351.1:0-4047 GCF_036701385.1 Microcoleus sp. Pol12B4
TCACATTAAGTTCTTAACGTCACATTCTTATTTAAGCAGTTCGACACGAGTTTGTCGCGTCAATGGCAAAAACCACCCGGATAAATTCTACTAAGAGTTAACCCGCCGCGCAACTCTCGACTGCGGATTTCTCTAAAATTTTTTGGCTTTCAGTGCGCACTGTCGCGATCGCACTTTTTTCTCACAAACAACACAATTCGCCATCTTCCGGAAGTATAACTTCACGATCCCTTTAAATATATCGTGACACTGTGAAGATTCCATAAAGCCCCTCAATAAATTTTAGGTAGCATTCCCCAATTGTCTTGATAATTTCAAGCAGACGCAAAAAATTCCCCAGCGGATGTTGATGCAACTGCCTGATGATAACTCCGCCAGGGAAGAAAAATTTGCCAGTTAACGATGTGCTTGCTATGGTTAGAGAAGACCTAAACTCCAGGATACTTAAAGCAATGGAACGGTAGGACGTTGGTGCGATGCTCAAAATTTTGTTATTATTTACAGCGTCTCATCAGAAAGCACAGAGCCTTGCTTGATCCTCTGCTCTGGTTTAAATTATGTGGCTTGACCTTTAGAAGATGAAGCTATCAAGCAAAATTTCCGATCCGCGTCTATATTGACAACCCAACGAAGGTTGACTACCTAGAAAGAATTAACCTGATTGAGAGAAAGATATAGTAATTAATCGGGCAGAGATTACCATCTCTTTATATTGCCTGTTTCTAGTCAGGACTTCAGTTTTTTTTATATTTGTGAATAAGCACTAAAGTCCTGACTGCCAACTTAATTTAACCGCGAGACAAATTACTGCTGATTCCGCAGGCGAGGGTTGACAAATTCGTTTAATCCTTCCCCCACCAAAGACAGTCCCACCACCATTAAAGTCATCGCCAAACCGGGAAACAAAGCCGTCCACCAAATGCCAGTAGGTAGCGCATCTAAAGCTAAACGCAAGTCGTGTCCCCATTCGGGAGTTGCTTCGGGAAGTCCTAATCCGAGAAACCCCAAACCTCCTAATGTTAAAATTGCATCGGCAGCGTTGAGCGCAAACAGCACAGGTACGCTCTGAATCACATTCAGAAACAGGTAGCGCGAAAGCACTGTCCAAGTGTCAGCACCCATTGCTCGCGCGGCTTCGACAAACAATTCGGTTTTGACGCTGACGGTGTGATTCCTGACGACGCGGTAGTACTGAGGGATGTAGGAAATGCTCAGGGCGATCGCAGCATTCAAAACTCCTTTCCCCACTACAAACGCTAGCGTCAAAGAAAGTAGCAGCCCCGGCAAAGTATAAATTGTATCCATTAAAAATAACAACACTCGATCGAGCTTACCGCCCAAATAACCGCTAACCAAACCCAGCGGGACACCGATAAACAAACTCAAAGCAGTGGCTAAAATTACCACTTGCCAAGCAGCCCGAGAAGCAAACAGCGTGCGGGAAAATACATCGTAGCCACTGCGGCTAGTACCAAACCAATAATTCGCCGACGGCGGTTCGTGGATGGGGTTACTCAAAGCCTCGGTAGGATTTTGCAGCCATCCCCAAGCTTGCATAGCTGGAGACAAGGTGGCTACCAATATAAACACGACAGTTATTGTCAAACCTGCCCACATCATTTTCATTGACAGGCTTGACGGTGAGGCACTGTTGAGAAATCGCGGCAGTCGGAGGCGGCTTTGAGCCATAATGACGATCGACCTATATAAGACTTTTCGATTTTAGTAGCACTCAGGCGAAAAAACCCGGAACAGTCAAAAATCCTCTTTCTCATTCGCCAAACACTCGCGACAAACCGGGTTTTTTCGCACGATGGGGCTAAAAAAAAATCGGTTTCTCCCCTGAACTGGACTGGCGCGCAGGAGAGAAACCGGGTTTTCGGCAGGTGGGACGCCAGTTGAGTTTAGATTAAATCTCTCTTGGCAAACCTCAAATCTAAAATCGATCAAATTCCTACAAATTACTGGAAATTAACTCGCGGTACTGGCTTTTCGGCTTAACTCCTTTGAGATCAGCTACCAAATCTTTGTTTTTGAAATACTGAATCGTCGGCGTACCAATCACGCCAGCATTTTCAGCAATTTCTGGATCTTCTTCGATGTCAATTTCCACGTAGTGGATTTTGCCCTCGAACTCATCTACTACTTTGCTCAAAATCGGCTTGAGGCTGTGGCAAGGGCCGCAACTCGGAGAGGCATATTTGACCACAATCAGTCGATCGCTATCGTGGAACAACTTCCGCAAAGCATAGCCTCCTTCGTGGCGCGTGTCGTTGATATCAAAGTTATCGCTGGTTTTGCGTACTTTTTGAGCTTCCGGCGCTGCTGTAGGTTGCTCGGATTCCTCGGTTTGATGGAATTCCTGCGTTAAACCGTTAACTGACAGCCAACGTTCTGCCAGCATCGCCCCCATACAACCGCTGCCGGCTGCAGTGATTGCTTGGCGAAACTCGTGGTCTTGCACGTCGCCGACGGCGTAAACTCCCTCGACGCTGGTTTCTACCGAACCGTGTTGGGTGGCGATATAGCCTACTTCGTCGAGTTCTAGCTGACCTTGGAACAGTTGAGTGTTGGGAGTGTGACCGATCGCATAAAACAATCCTTTCACCAGCAAATCGCTCTCGGCGCCGGTCTGGATATTTCTAATTCTCACCCCGTCCATTTTGCCACCCGCTTCGCCCAAAATATCCACTGCTTCGGTGTTCCAGTGCACGGTAATTTTGGGATTGTTCAGCACTCGGTCTTGCATGGCTTTGCTGGCGCGCATTTGAGCGCGCCGCACCAACATATGTACGTGAGAGCCGTATTTTGTCAAATAAATAGATTCTTCCGCTGCTGTGTCGCCCGCGCCGATTACAGCTAAGTCTACTCCTTTGAAAATAGGGGTAGCGCCGTCGCAAATGGCACAGGCAGAAATGCCGTGACTCCAAAATACGTGTTCGCTAGGCAGCCCCAGCCGTTTTGCGGTCGCGCCTGTAGCTATTACTATCGTGTGGGTTTTGATTTCTCTATCTTCCGATCGCACTGTAAACGGACGCTTTGTCAAATCCACAGAAATTACATCTTCTGTGTATAATTCGGCACCCCAGCGCACTGCTTGAGCTTTCATCCGATCCATGAGTTCCGGCCCGGTGATGCCTTCGGGGAAACCGGGGAAGTTTTCTACTTCTGTGGTGGTCATCAGTTGACCGCCGGGGACGCCTCCCGCTTGGTAGCCTTCAAACACTACGGGTTTCAGGTTTGCCCTCCCGGCGTAGATGGCTGCTGTATAGCCTGCAGGCCCTGAGCCGATAATTACTAGGTTTTCTACAGTTTCGTGGGTCATAGCTATTTACTTAAACTCATAACGACTTCGTTTTACTAATTCTAGCAGAGTTTGATCGAGTTTGGCTTGATGCCATTGTGCGATCGAGTATCTGTATCTATTGTTGAGGGTCGATCGGTCTTCGGGGCAATTCCAGCTACTTTAATAAGCAAAAACAATCTAAAAGTCGATTTAGTTTTAAATGTTCGATCTATTTTGACCTCTCAATTCTTAAGAAAATCTAAAGACGACCAAAATTATTGACTTCATTCTCAATTATTTTACCTATTTACTTGCTTTGAGGCTTGTGGTACGATTTTAAAAATCCAGGGGTATTATGACTAATTTAAGTTTTTGATGCTGCAAGCTTTTAAAATCGTAAAATTAACGAACTCTGCAAATGTAATAAGTACAATTGTTTATGCAAAGTCTGCATTTTATGCTTTAAGAATTGTAACGCACATTTTGCCATGTTTGACAACATACCGTAGTTGTGGTATGCAAGGTGCGATGGGGGAAAATTGGATTCAGATTTTTAACCGCAGATGGGCGCGGATTAACGCGGATTAACGCAGATAAGATGGAATTTTGCTTTTTAAACTTGTGGAAAAAATCAAGATATTGTTTGTGTGCAGTCAGAATAAGTGGAGAAGTTTGACTGCCGAGAAGGGTAGTGGCCAAGAAGTAATGATGGTAAGATAGTAGCCTTGATAAGTTTTTTGTCAACTATGCCGAATTGTCCC
>NZ_JAUBQR010000476.1:0-1056 GCF_036701385.1 Microcoleus sp. Pol12B4
TTATATGAGGACGACCAGACATTTAAATTCTCTCCTTTACTTTTCATATAAGTCTATCATATCTTTAAAAAAATGGTGTAAGAAAGCCATCCCCATCCAGAAGATTAACCAAGGCTATGAGCGGCTGCTCAAGGGTAACGTGAAGTATCGCTTCGTGATTGATATGGCATCCCTTAAATCGGAATAACCGAGGTAGAACCTCGAAGGAGTACCAATGCAAACGCGCAAACTTGGAAACAGTAATCTGGAAGTGTCGGCGGGCTTGGCTGCATGGGAATGAGCTTTTCCTACCCGCCCAAAGACACACAGGAGATGACCGCTCTTCGATGCAGCCTCCAAGATCGCGTTGCAAGGGGATATGTATCGCGAAAAGCTGGAGCAAATGACCGATCGCTGAGCGGCGAAGAATACGTTATCTCGTTGACATTACGGTCACCGTAGCAGATTACATAGGCGAGACAAACGACTGCTGTGGCAATACCGACTAGTAGATGGAAAAGGTCAGCGATGAACAAGACCTGATTAAGCGGCACGCCCCCCAAAGCGGGGAAGTTCCGCCTAAAGAACAAAGCAAAAAATACCGCAGACGGAGTACGTTTGGCGTTGGCGCAAGATGGAGAGCATTGGGTGAATTATTTGGATAAATATTCTGAATCTGTACAATAGTTAATGAATTTAACTCGTAATAAACGTCGCTTTTATCAACAGGGCATACAGGCGGCTAACCTTATTCGGCTTTTTTTTAAACTTCTTTCTCACGCTCCCAGACCCCTGATAACACAGAAAAATGAGAGGAAACGTGATATTTTAGTAGTTAAAAAGGGATTTCATCATCATCTTCCTGTTCCTTAGTCTTAGCCGTCATCCGCCAACTGGTAACATACTCAATTTGCACATCAATTTTGTTAATCGCTTCCCCTAACCGCTTTTGGATGTATTGAGTCAGCGTCACCATAAAATCTAACTCAACTCCCACAGGTAGCGCAAGTTTTGCCAATTTAGCAAAATCTACCTTCAAAATCGAGGAACTGGATAACTTAAAATGGGGAGTATTTT